>JANYHQ010000033.1 GCA_025358985.1 Acidimicrobiales bacterium | reverse complement strand
GGTCATCAAGGGTGACATGTTGTTCTCCATCTGGTACCAACTCTGTGAATGAAATTGGGTCGTATGCTTTAGAATCGGACCCAAGCCCAGTGGATAGGCATGCGCTAGATCCATGCCGATCCACTGGTCGTGGCATTAGGGGGCGACCAATTTTCCGGCGACGGCCGTGAAGATGTTCTTCAGGGCCGTACCGACGCCGGTCACGGCCAGAACGATGGCCAGCGCAATCAACGTGGCGAGTAGTGCGTACTCTATGGCGACAGCGCCCTTTTCCTCACGGAAGGCAATTCGGGCTTCGACCGACGTGAAGCCGGACTGGAGGAAGGTGTAGAGGGTCAGAAAAGGTGCCATTTTCGGTTCTCCGTTGTTGTAGGTGTGTTGTCGGCGAGGGCGGGAGGCCCTTCGGTCTTGGGGTGTGCCCGCCCCCGAATCGCCGGATCCCCACATTGGTGGCCGCGGAAAGTGGCCGCCTCGTCAGTGTTGAGTAGACGTTCACTCCAAGTGTTCGCCCATCCGTTCGTGACGTCAGGGGCTGCCTTCGGACGGGGCCTCAGCTGCGCCTAAGCGGGCGTCAAGTTGCCACTTGATCGCGAAGCGTGAGCGTGAGACAGTTTGCCGGGCGGTGAATGGTTCTCAGACGCTTTCATCGCTCGGGTCCCCAACCCGGGCGGGATCGAAGGTGGTCTCGGCGCGTCATACGCTCAAGGCCGCATCGGTCCCCCGTGCTGGCCTGACCTTGTCGAGTATGCACGCGCCGTTGGCTCCGCTACTACTCATGGTGTTCACCATCGGGCTCGGATCTACTGCTTTGCAGGCCGATGGATGGGTAACCGAAGAGCGTTATCAACGGCTTGCGCCCCTCTTGTCTTCCTCTACGGTCTGCCTTGCCCTGCTGGCCTCGTGGATTGCCTTCTTGAGGTGGCGCAACGCCCCTGACATATTGGCCGGGCGCCTTGCCCTGGCGGTCCCCAGTGTGGTGTGGGCATCGCAAGCCATCGTGGGCACCCACGTCCTCACCCACCAGTCACCCGTTTCCCACGCCAACCTTCCGTCTCTGCTCACCCTGCTCGTAGGTGTTGTAGGAACCGGCCTCATCGGTGCCGACGTGGTGAGCGGCAACCGCACGGTGACCGACTCCCTGGTGGTGCGGACCCTCCTCTGCGCGTCGGGAATCGGCCTGGCCTCCCTCCTGATAGCCGTCTCGTTACGCAATCATCCAGCCTTGCAGTTTCAGATCCGAGACCGAGTGTCCTCGTCAGTGCTTCCGGTTGCATGGATTTGCATTGCCGTCGCCCTTGCGGTTCAGCGCCGGTCTACACGACGACTGCTGCGGGGATGCTTGAGTGTGTTCCTCCTGTTGTTGGCCGCTGGCCAATTCTTGCATCGACCCGGACACCTTGGCGTACACGGACTGCGGGCATCGCTCAGTGCCGCCGCTGGTGTGATTGCAATGGTGGTGGTACTCATTGGACTGGGATGCGAGTTGCGTGCCGCATACGAAACCCAACAGCGCCGTGTGATGGCGTTGGAGTTCGATCGCGCCCTCGCCACTGCGCAACTCGAAGCTGACCGACTTGTGTCATCTCGACGTTCCCATGATCAGCGCGCCACATTGCTGAGTGTGGAAGCGGTGATCCGTTTACTGGAGAGCAACAGCGCAACCGTGGACCCTGCGGCGCGCCAACGACTGTGCATCGCAGCGACCGAAGAACTCCGCCGGCTACGTAGAAACGACGACGACAATGGCGCTGCGCCGGAGGGCGTCGACGCTGATCTCCGGGCATTGGTGGAGCCCATCATTGCCGTCGCCCGAGCAGACGGCGCAAACGTGACGATGCAGATTCGACAGGGGCTACGTGTCCATGTCACGCACCAAGCCATTGTCGACATCATCAGAAATCTCATTTCCAATGCAGTGCACCACGGCAACAACAGAAACACCGTAGTTGCCGCCCGACGGGTGGACTACGAGTTCGTGGAGCTCAGCGTGAGTGATGCGGGGCCAGGTATCGCCTCCGCCCGTCGGTTCGACCTCTTCGAGCCCGGACGTAGTTCCGGCGGGCCCGGACGTAGTGGTCTTGGCTTGCACAGTGCTCGATCCCTACTGCGTGAAATCGGCGGGGATCTCTCTCTTGATAGGTCATACGCCTCCGGAACGCGATTCGTGGCGCGCATCCCCGTAGGTACGGGCATGGCGCAACCGGTGCCCGTAGGGTGACGGAAGCACAGTGGCGCATTCCCCTACAACGGTTATTGGGGAGGGTAAGCCCACGTCTCCTCGAGTGGTGGTGATCGATGACCACGCACTCCTGGCTGAGAGTGTGGTGATGACACTGCGGATGTCAGGTCTTGATGCCCTCAGTGTGGCCTTTGATACACCGGATCTGGTGCAGGCCACACTTGCTCACAATCCTGATCTTGTTCTCCTCGATTTATTTCTCGGCGACCAGGCTCAATCATCGATGGCGGCCCTCGTGGCATTCTCTGAAGCCGGCGTTGGCGTATTGGTGGTGACGGCCACGTCGGATCGGTTGCTGCATGCGCAGTGCATTGAGTTTGGGGCCGCAGGGATCATCGAGAAGTCCGAGCCCATCGAAGCCTTAATCGACGGTGTACACCGCGCATTGCGATCCGAATCGGTGATGAGCCGGACGCGATTGGCAGAATTGAGTACTGAACTTGCATCCTCGCGCCGAGCCAGCACTGCGGTGTCGCTGTTCCAATCTCTCACCCCGCGCGAGCGTGAAGTGCTGCGGGCGCTCACGCTCGGGCATCCGGCAGGCTGGATAGCTCGTGACCATCGGACTTCCGTAGTCACGGTGAGAACCCACATACGCGCCGTTCTTCACAAGCTTGATGTGCATTCTCAGCTCGAGGCAGTGAGTATGGCGATGCGCCAAGGATGGTTCGGCTGACTGAGCGTTGAACCCGTTCGTACCATTGGTGCGGGGGCGCTCAGTATGACCACTCAACCCCGCTGATCGACAACCGATAGCTCGGTATGGAGGTAGCACCCGTCGATCGAGCACAGTGGGGTGTGGTTCGTTGGCACGGTCCGATTGCACTGAGCGTCACGGCCATTGCCGTTGGCATGACGCTGGCCGGATGGTCGCTCTCACCCTTGACTGCATTGATTGTTGCGGTTGTGGCAGTGGCACTCGGCATGCCACACGGTGCCCTCGACGTCACCATCGGCCCTCGACTGATGAGCTGGCACTGGTTTTTTCCTGCCTACGGCTTGGCCGCAGCCTTGACAGTGGCGGGGTGGATGGCCGCCCCGAAGTACGGCCTGGCCATCTTTGTCTTGCTGTCCTGGGCCCACTTCGGCTCCGGTGACATCGATGGATGGCACTTCGTTCGGTGGATAGCTGTTGCCAGAGGCGCAGCCACGGGCGGCCTGGTACTTGGTTTGCCCCTTGCGTTGCACGCCGACGTGGTGGCGCCGATCTTCACCACGTTGATGTTGAACCACAAGACGTTCGCCGCAACTACATCGGTGGCGTGGGGTACAGCAATGCTGGCCGTGGCGGTGCCGGCTGGCACGGTGGCCAGCGTGGCCCACCTGGTGACCCGACAATGGGCCGGCTTTGGCGAGTTGGCACTCCTGGTTGCTCTGGGGGTGTTTGCCACTCCATTGCTGAGCTTTGCGGTGTACTTCGCTCTCTGGCACTCACCCCGTCATCTACTGGCGTCCGGAGTTGATCGCCGGTCAATGGCCCCTACCGTTGTGGCCACCATCGCCACCCTGGGGCTGGGTGTCGGCGCCTGGGTGTTGATGGAGCCAGCCACGGCTACCGCAATTCGGGTGGTGTTCATTGGCTTGGCTGCGCTCACCGTGCCTCATATGGCGGTGACGGCCGTGGCCCGGCGTCGCAACCTCACCCTGTCTGCCCCGATGCTGGGTCAGGCCGTGAGCGTGGATGCTGCGCTGCCTGTCGTAAGCGAGGCCCGGCGGCTTACCCAAGCGGCCTAAGTGGCTGTCGCGACCTCCGGCCCATCCGAATTTTGCGACCGCCCCATCTCGTCGCAAAACTCGTCACAGGCAACCCAAATTTGCGACAAGTTCGAGCGGGACCCGGGCGGGCCCCCTCGGAATTATGCGACGGCCCCAACTCGTCGCAAAACTCGTCACTGGCAACCCAAATTTGCGACAACTACGGAGGGGATCAGGCCTCATTACGGGCGACCCAAATTTGCGACGACTACGGCGGGAGTAGGCGCAGCCGCTCGAGGCTTGCGCCGCTTTCTGGCCCGCAACCCTTCGACTATGAGCATTGCCGCGGCCATCCAGGCCACCACCACGCCCGCCGTACGGGCTCCGTATCCGGAAGACAGTCCCGTGACCACGGCGATGCCCAGCCCGGCGTAGAGCAGCAACTCGGGTCGTTTGCGACGTTTCGAGACTACGATCAGGGTCAATGCCCAGGCCACCCCGAAACGGCCCATGTTTTCCGCTCCCGAACCCGTATAGGCGGCGTACCCATGATTTGCCAAGGGAACACCCACGAACCCGGGGGAGCATTCCGTGCTCATAAATCCGGTGTAGTCAGTGACATTCACACACGCGCCGGGTACGTAGTAACCCGGCACGTACGTGGAGTCGGTTGCTGGCGTGAGCTGCCATGGCAGTCCAACTGACAACACCAGCAGCGCAGCCGCCACCAAAGGCCACTGGGCGCCCCAACCGGTGGACGGTTTCACTCGGGCTTTCCGGGTGCGGTCCAAGCCGCCAATCCGGCGGCCCCGGCACCAATGGTGCCAAAAAACGACTGGTTGGTGCTGATGGACGGCAACAGAAATGCCACCCAGGAAAAGGCCAGTCCGGCTGCGCCACCCGCACAGAATTGCCATGCGCGCTGAGCATCGAGCCGAAATACCTTACGTATCATGGGCACAAACAACAGGCCCACGCAGCCCAGCACAAATACCGTCCATAACTTCAGATTCTGAGCTCCGATCTTGTCGTCCTCCGGCCACACCAGCCACAGGATCACCGCGGCTGCAGCCGCCATCACTAGGAACGGATACGGCTCTCGCTTCGATGCACCAGACACGGCCGCCTTCAACTCACCGAACACCGCAGTGGCGGTGTCTTTGGCCTCATTGGCTCGTTGACCCGAAGTGCTCGGTTCCGGGCTGCCCTGTTCCGGATTGAACGCTTGACTGGGGTCGGCAGGCGCCTGCCCAGACCAGCCTGGCGGATCACCTGATGGAGGTGCCCACAACGGCGGCGGAGGCGCTGATGTTTCTACTGTTTTGGAGGGTGGCCCTGCTGCCTGTGGACCTTCGGAGGAACTCGAAGCAGGGTTCTGATTCGTCATCGAGAAAGTATGCACGCACCATCTGACGGTCGGGGCGAACATCGCAGTTCCTGACGACTGCCACACTGGACCGATTCATTTGCGGCGGGCCAGTTCTGCCTGGGCCTTTGTCAGCAGAACTACGTTTTCTTGCGCGAATTTCTTGATGTATTCAGCCTTTACCTTGTCCTCGATATCAACAACGTGTTTCTCCTCGCAATCGAGGTCAGCCTGTGCCGTTGCCACCTCCTCGGTTTGCAATTTTGCGAGGGCGACCGTGTCGTAGCTGGGTAGCGCGACGGTAGCGGCCGCAGCATCAAAAGCCTGAGGGCTGATTGTGCCCCCAGCCCCCACGGCCTTTGCCGGCTCAGGACCGACGATAGCGGCGAGTTTGTCGGCAATGATTCCATCCACGGCGTTCGGGTCCGGATAATCGAGTCCCTTTTCCTTCATGCATTTTGACCATTCCAGGCGTGCCTTGACCAAGCGTTCATCTGCTTCGGCCCGGGTGTCAAGCTCGTCGATCTTGGCCAGAGCCGAGATGATGTTGGCGTCGCCGAACACGGCTGTTGTCCCGTCCCCGATACAACCACCGAGTTCACTCAGGTCACCCCCTTGGCGGCATTGACGGCGCCTGACACGGTTAACTCCGATCCTCCTGCCAAAGCTTTATCGAATGCCGCCTGACCGGCGGGGCCGAGAGTGCTCCGTTCTTCAACTCGTGCCTGCTTCAACGCGAACCCCGCCTCGTCGAGACCAAGTGGTGCATCAACGTTGGCCGCCTTGGTGGCCGCGCTGTTTGAATTCCCGCCACACGAAGCCGACAGACTACCGCTGATACCACCAACAACACCCTTGCAGACACCAATGCCTTCATCATGGCTCCTAGTCACAGGTTGATCACAAGGATAAGAACCAGGCGCTGTACCCACGCTGAGAACGCAGAAACGTGGATATGCAGAGTCACCTTCGCCTGCGATGCTGGGCCAATGCGAGTATTGCTGGTGGATGACGAGGAGCGTCTTGTCCGCAGCCTGAAACGCGGATTGCAACGCGAAGGTTTCGCCGTCGACTGCGCGTACGATGGCGAGCAGGGCCTGTGGATGGCCACCGAGAACAACTACGACGCCATCGTCCTCGACATCATGCTGCCGGGCCGGGATGGCCTCAGCATTCTGCGGCAATTGCGCCAGCGTCGGAATTCCACCCCCGTTCTACTCCTGTCCGCTCGCGGCGAAGTCAACGAACGGGTCGATGGCCTCAACGCCGGGGCTGATGATTATCTGGCCAAACCGTTTGATCTGGCGGAATTGATCGCGCGGGTGCGGGCCCTGGGCCGACGGGCCGGCGAGGCGAAGCCCGTTGTTCTCCGCGTGGCCAATCTCACGCTCGATACCACCACCCATCAGGCGCGAAGGGATGACACGTTGATCGAGCTGGCCGCGCGTGAATATCGCCTGCTTGAATTCCTGATGCGTTCGTCCGGCCGGGTCTGCGGACGGATGGCGATTTTGGAGAAGGTTTGGGACTACCATTTCGATCCGGGAACCAATCTCGTGGATGTTTACATCATGCGGCTGCGGGAAAAGATCGACGCGGAGTTTGAACCCAAGCTGGTGCACACGGCTCGGGGCGCCGGTTATCTGCTCAAGGAAATGCCGTGACCATCCGGACCCGTCTCACCTTGTGGTATGCGTTGATTCTGACCGGATCGCTGGTCTTGATCGCTGCGGGCACCTATCGCGAGATTCTGGAACAGGCACGCCTCGAACGTCCGGCAGGATCGGC
>JANYHQ010000325.1 GCA_025358985.1 Acidimicrobiales bacterium | reverse complement strand
TGGTGAAGGCCTGCGCCAATCGCGCCGTATGGATCCCGATGGGGCCCATACCCACCACCACCATTCGTGATCCATCCAGGTCGGAGCGGTTATGCGGTTCCCATGCGTTGCGACGCTGCGCATCCATCCACGCAGGCAGTCCTTTGTTCAGCGCCAGCACGTAGAGCAACACGGTTTGGGCTATGGGGAGAGCGGAACTTCCCGACGATGTGGTGACTCGTACGCCCCTATGGCGTAGGGCGCCGAATATGGGGCTGTCCACCCCGGCACTCATACTGTGGAACCACCGTAGATCATTGGCTTGTTGAGCCACCGCTAGGAACTGTCGATAACCCACCGGCCATAGATCACTGGAGAAGTACGCAAGCTCAATGTCGGCGATCTCATCGTGGGCCATGTTGGGGTGGCAGATGAGTAACGGACGTTGAGGCGCCTTGGCTGCGATCTCCTCGGCGATGCGCTCGGCGGCGGCCGCCGAGATGAGAATGCTTCCCACTTCAGCGGCTGGCCAGCATGGTGTGCGGCACCGAGAAGAGGGGGTTGGCCGTGCCTTGTACCTGCGCCACCAACCCATTGATGGTGGGCAGGATCTGCTCAACATAGAAACGAGCGGTGGCGCACTTCGCCGCCAGATAGGCGTCATCGAGTCTTTCGACGGCCGATGTTGCGGCCATGGCTTGGCGCCCCATGAGCCACCCACCCACCACCGTGGCCACCAGACGCAGGTACGGCGTGGCACCGGCCATGGCGTCGATGGGCTCGCTGTGCCCCGCCTCCAGCATCCACTTGGTCACCTGCTCCAGCGTGTCCAACGCGTGACCCAGCCCAACGCCCAAGTCGCCCACGCCCACCACAGCTTCCAGTGCATGAGCATCTGCGCGCATACGGGTGATGAGGTCGGCCATCACACCCCCTTGGCGTAGGCCCAACTTGCGTCCGATGAGGTCAAGCGCCTGGATACCGTTGGTGCCTTCGTATATGGCGGCGATACGGACGTCGCGGTACATCTGGGCCACGCCGGTGTCCTCCACGTATCCCATGCCGCCATGTACCTGTACGGCCAACGAGCACAGTTCATTGCCCAGATCCGTACACCAGGCTTTGGACAACGGGGTCAACAGATCAGCCAATTCCCCAGCAGCTTGGCGCTCTTGCGGCTGCGGATGATGATGGGCGTCATCAATGGCCTTGGCATTGAGGTACAGCAGATGGCGCATGGCCTCAATGTTGCTGCGCATGATGAGGAGCATGCGCCGGACATCAGGATGGCCCACGATTGGATCACCTACTTCTCCTCCCACTGGACGGCCTTGAACCCGAGTGAGGGCGTGGGTCACCGCTTGTTGATAAGCGCGCTCGGCAATGGCCTGCCCCTGTTGACCCACCGCCAGCCGGGCGTTGTTCATCATGGTGAACATGTAGCGCATGCCCGCATCCACCTCGCCGATGAGTTCGCCTACCGCCCCTTCACTGTGATCCCCGAACGCCAGAACGCAGGTAGGCGAGCCGTGAATGCCCATCTTGTGCTCAGTGGATACCAGGTGTACGTCGTTGTGCTCACCGAGGGAATCGTCGTCGAGCACGAGGAACTTCGGCACGATGAAGCACGAGATGCCCTTGGTGCCGGCCGGTGATCCCTGTACACGCGCCAACACCAGATGCACGATGTTGTCACTGAGATCGTGCTCGCCCCACGTGATGTAGATCTTCTGACCAGTGATACGCCACGTACCATCGGCGGCCATTACCGCTTTGGTGCGCTGGGCCCCCACGTCGCTACCCGCCTCGCTCTCGCTGAGGTTCATGGTGCCTGTCCACTCCCCGGTGATGAGCTTACGTAGGTAGCGCTCCTTCTGGGCTTCGGATCCGTGTGACGCCAACGCTTCGATGGCGCCCTGGGTGAGCATGGGACACAACGCCAATGCCATGTTGGCGGACTGGATGAGCTCACTCATGGCAATGCTCACCAAGTGCGGAAATCCGCCACCACCATGGTCCGGATCAGCGGGCACGGATCCCCATCCGGCTTCTACGTAGCGGCTGTAGGCCGTGCGGAACTCAACCGGTGTGGTGATGGTGCCGGCCTCCAGGTCAACTCCCAGACCTTGGCGATCACCCAATTCATTGGTGGACGCCCAACAGTCCGTCATCAGCCGGCCGAACTCCTCCAGCAACGACATCACGGTTTCCGTGTCGGCATGCTCAAGGCCCGGGTAGGTGGCCAGGGCATCGAGGCCCACGAGATCGAGCGAAAATCGGATATCACGCAGTGGAGGGCTGTAGGGCATCACGTCGACATTCTCTCGTACCCTCACCTGAGAGTGTGACGCAGAACGAGTTGCTCTCGGTGTCGCCCGGTCCGTAGGTTGCGGTATGCCCGAAGCCGTGATCGTCGCCGCTGCCCGGTCGCCCATCGGTCGGGCGTTCAAAGGTTCGTTGTCCACGTTGCGCGCCGATGACATGGCGGCTCAAATGGTGGCTGCGGTGTTGGCCCAGGTTCCTCAACTTCCACTGTCCGACATCGAGGATCTCATGTTGGGATGTGGGGCGCCGGGCGGCGAGCAGGGGTTCAATATGGCTCGGGTGGTGTGCATGTTGGCGGGACTGGAAAATGTGGGCGGCACCACGGTGAACCGTTACTGCTCCTCGTCCCTCCAAACCATCCGGATGGCCGCCCATGCCATTCGCTGCGGTGAGGGTGCGGCGTATATTGCGGCTGGTGTGGAAAACGTGAGCCGATTTGTCAGCGGCAGTTCCGACACGTTTCCTGATACCACCAATCCCCGGTTTGATGATGCCCATGCACGGTCCGAAGCCCGGGGTGAAGGGGATGCTTCGATGTGGACGCCCGGCTCGGGGTTGGCCGACATCTACATCGGCATGGGTCAGACGGCGGAGAATGTTGCTCAACTCGAACGCGTCACACGCGCCGACATGGATCAATTCGCGCTCGAATCCCAACGCAATACAGCGATGGCCATCGATTCCGGATTCTTTGAGCGAGACATAATCCCGGTGACGCTTCCTGATGGTAGGCAGGTATGCGTCGATGACGGACCTCGACCAGACACCACGTTAGAAACCCTGGCGCGGCTCAAGCCGGTGTTCCGTCCCGATGGACTTGTCACCGCCGGTAACTCGTGCCCCCTCAACGATGGTGCTGCGGCCGTGGTGGTGATGAGCGATGTACGGGCTGGCGAACTGGGCATCACTCCGTTGGCCCGAGTGGTGTCGTCGGCGGTCACCGGCCTCAATCCGGAGATCATGGGTCTTGGTGTGGTGGAAGCGTGTCGACGGGCGCTGGCCCGTGCCGGCATGACAATTGACGACATCTACCTCGTGGAGATCAATGAGGCATTCGCCGCGCAGGTACTGCCATCCATGCGGTACCTGGGCATCGATCGGTCCACGTTGAACGTGCACGGCGGAGCTATTGCCCTCGGGCACCCTTTCGGCATGACGGGGGCGCGCATCATGACCACCCTCATCCATGGACTGCAGGAAACGGGTGGCACCCTTGGGTTGGAGTCGATGTGCGTAGGCGGTGGCCAGGGGATGGCCATGGTGATCGAGCGCCTCAGCTGAATATCTTGTGCGTCCCAACTCGCCGCCAGACGACGTGCGGTTCTACGCCCACGATTGCCCGGCCGTAGTGAAATGTGGCCCGGCCGTCGGCGGCCCAGGTCATTTCGAACACGCCATCGGCGCCCCGGACACCCTTCACTCGCAAACCGTTACGAAAACCTCCGCCGGATGCCAGGTCCTCCACGAATTGGGTTACGGCAGCCAGGAAGGCTGCCTGCTGGCTGGGCGTGAGTGCATCGAAATCGACACCAAAGCGCGCCAGCCAAGCAAACGTGGGCATAGACGATTACCGCTTCCGTGGCCGTTTGGTGGTCTTCGAGCGTGCGGTGAGGGCGGCTACCAATGTCTCACCGGAATCGAAGGTTGACACTCGACCAGCAGCCCCATCGTCGTCGGCGCTTCGTTCCCCGGCCTGCCACTCGGGTGCCCAAAACCAAGCCTGCGTTGAGTCGATCATCTTCTGCGGGCGAAGCAGGATGCCCTCACTAGTGATTTCGACCTCCAGAAGATCCCCTTCTTCGAGGCGCGCTGCCACGCGGATTCCCTCCGGCAGCGTGAGTTGTCCTTTTGCTCGAAGTGTCATGCGGGCCATGGACCAATCGTACAGTCTTGCAGTCGCACGTTTGGACAATCAGATCTTGCGCACTAGCGTGAGTCCGTCGCCGATGGGCACGATGAAGCTGTCCACACGGCCGTCGGCTGCGATGAAATTGTTCAGCGCGCGTAATGCTTTGGTGTCGCCGTCATCGTCGGCTGGCTCACTGGTGACTTTGCCGCTCCAGAGGGTGTTGTCGATAAGGATGAGGCCATTTGGACGCAGCCGCAGCAGCAATTCCTCGTAATAGGCGGCGTAGCTCGACTTGTCGGCATCGATGAACGCCATGTCGATAGGGGCATCGAGGGGCAGTGACTTCAGGGTATCGATGGCCGGGGCGATACGGAGTTCGATTTTATGCGCCACGTCGGCCCGCTGCCAGGCGCGCTGGGCAATGGCGGTCCAGGATTCGCTGACGTCGCAACACAGGAGGTGTCCATCGTGGGGAAGGGCGCGGGCAATACACAGCGCCGAGTAGCCCGTGAATGTGCCCACCTCAACCACGTTGCGGGCGTTGCACAATTTCACCAGCATCTGCATGAGTGGCCCCTGCACGGTACTGATCTGCATGGTGGAGCGCGGACCCAGTGCCGCAGTTTCCGCCACGAGATCCAACAGAATCTGGTCGGGCGCTGCGGTGCGTTCGCTGATGTAGCTGAACACGGTGGCATCCAACCAGGGAGGGCATTCCTTTGTCATGGGCTGACGCTAGTGGTTAGGCGACTCGGCGGTCGGTGTCGAAGTAGATCCACTTTTCCTGGAGCGGTTCACCGCTCGGGTGGACGAGCTGATGACCGGGTGGTGGAGTGGGGAGCGGCCCTTGCGGTGAGATGGACTCCGGCCCGGACCGAAACACCGACCCGTTTGGCCGGGTGAATATCAGACCATCGGGCTCGTCGGCGTGCCCCGTGACGTCGAAGGTGCCGTCGTGTTTTCGGTGATGGTGAAACGAGCAGAATCCAGCGAGGTTGTCGGTGTCCGTGGGCCCGCCATGCTCCCAGTGGATGATGTGGTGGACTTCCAAACGTTTGCTGGTGCAGCCGGGATACCGGCAGGTGCCGTCACGGTCGAGCACAGCGCGGCGTGTGTGGCTTGGGATAGTGCGGGTGACCCGGCCGATATTGATGGGCTTTCCACCGGTGAGGACATACGGATGGATGGAGCAATCGCACAGGACCTGTGAACGCAGCGAGAGGGGGAGCGTGGGGCCACCGTTGACCCACACCTTGTCCGTGTCCACATGGAGGTATACGCGGTACGTATCGGCCCGGCCAACGCTGGTGATGGCGGCCATGGACCGACGGCAGACCTCGAGCAGCGCGTCCGTCCACGTGACGTCTTGGTTCCCCGCTCGGAAGCGCTTCATGCGCTTCGCGCAGCGCTGCTTCGATCTCAGCACCTTCGAGTGAGTTGACGTCGGCGTGAAGGTGGAATTGTCCGTGATCGTCGTGATGCATGGTGACCCGATCTACAGGTGTGGCTCCGGGATCTGCGAGGGGCTTGGTCTCGCTCGGCTCACCGTCGGGGATCTGATCAGCATCGAAGTGGTAGCGACGCAACACCGACCGCAGCTGGGGCACAGTGGCGGCCTGAGCGAACGTGCAGATGTCAGCATCGTGTTGCTTGGGGGCGAACTTCGCAATAGTCGGAACCTGATCTGCGCCCAATTCACCACTATCAAATGCTTCGATGGTGACCGGCAGCTCAGAAGAACGCCGAGCGATACGTACAAGGTCGGTGGCACGAGCGGGCGAGACACCGGTTTTCCATGCGACCCAATGCTCCGGGGACCGAATGCCAAACCCCTCCCATGCCTTACATTTCAGCACCGTGGCAATGAGCGCAACGAGACGCGCATGGGCAACGTTCAGCGTGCCGCACGCTTCGGCAATCTGCCGTTCGAGCTCGATCACGTGATCGCCTCCCATCTCTCGATCGTACATACGTTCGATTAGAGATGCAAGAGATTCTTCCAGATATGTTGAAATGATCTCAGAACATACGTGTGCATATGGATGCCCACGCCAACGGTAAGTGGTCAGGCTTGGAGGTCCCAATGGGTGAAGGCGTCGATCATTGCCCGTACGTCGCCTAGGGGATAGAGGATGGGACAGGTACAGCCGTGCTTGATGTATTCGGCGACCTTGGCCCGGGCTTCGGCCGGCGTGCCTGAGGCGGTGAGCATCTCCACAATTTCGTCAGGCACCAACTTTGATGCCGTCTCCACCTGCTCATGCGTGGCTGGCCACGTGAGTACTTCGCCCACCTTGTCGAGTAGCGACTGTGGCACACCGGACGCCTTCATGATGTGGGGCTGCTGACCCAAGTATTGCGTCACCATCATGCGGGCCATGTTGAGCGCCGTTTGGCGATCCTCGTG
>JANYHQ010000322.1 GCA_025358985.1 Acidimicrobiales bacterium | reverse complement strand
TCTGATCCGCCGGGAGTCAAGGGGTGTCGGCGACCACGGAGAGTGTTCACTGAGGTAGATGAACCGTCAACCTCTGGACGCAGGTTCTTCCCATGAATGAATCATTTGGACCACTCGCTGATCACGGTTGTGCGCGCTGGTAAAACTTGTGATGGAACGTTCATTCTTGAGCAGTAACTCATAGACGACAATGAGCCATGAGCAGCACCCTGAGCAGATCTGTGGCCTTCATTGGATTGGGAGTGATGGGTTCGCCCATGGCCCGTCACCTCGCTGCCGCAGGGCACCGTGTCACGGTGTACAACCGGACGTCAGCCACCGCGCAGGCTTGGATAGCAGCCAATGGGGGATCGAGCGCATCGACGCCCGCAGAGGCTGCCGCAGGCAACGAGGTGGTGTTCATGTGCGTTGGCAATGACGATGATGTGAGAGCAGTGAGCATGGGTCCGGACGGCGCGTTGGCGGGGATGGCGTCGGGCGCAGTGCTGGTGGATCACACCACGGCCTCGGCCACGCTGGCTCGTGAACTGGCTGCGTATGGCGATGGCCTGGGCATTGGTTGTGTGGACGCACCGGTCTCGGGTGGTCAGGCGGGAGCAGAGCGCGGTGCCCTCACCGTGATGTGCGGAGGTGACCCGCAGGTGTTTGCCATGGTCGAGCCATTGATGGCGGCCTACGCCAAGGCAGTGACCTTGATGGGTCCGTCGGGCTCGGGGCAGTTGACCAAGATGGTGAATCAAATCTGCATCGCCGGCGTGGTGCAGGGACTAGCTGAGGGTGTGCACTTCGCCCAGCGGGCGGGTCTGGACGCTGATGCCGTCTTCGCGGCGATTGGGCAGGGAGCGGCGCAGTCGTGGCAGATGGACAACCGTTCGCGCACCATGGCAGCGGGCGAATTCGAGTTCGGGTTTGCGGTGGAATGGATGCGTAAAGACTTGGGCATCTGTTTGGAAGAGGCCCGTCGCAGTGGCGCCACACTCGCCATCACCGCACTGGTGGATCAGTTCTACGCCGACGTCATGGCCATGGGCGGCAGCCGGTGGGACACATCCAGCCTGGTGGCTCGTCTCTCCCGGTGATCAGGAGAAATCAGGCGGTATCCACTACACGGAACGACTCGGCCAATCGCCCCTCCGGCAATCCGCCGACCTTGGCAACGCTGGAGTTCCATTCTCGCACCCGGGTGGCCATGCCCTCGGGGTCGGAGTGTTGACTTTCGTGGCAATGCAGTGCGGCCAACTTGCGCTCGAATTGATGCGTGGTATCCACATAGCGGTTAGGCGTTGGACCACCCATGATCCATACCTGCCGTGCGGAATGGGGTTCGAATCCTTGGTCCATCAACTCGGTGAACGTGAAGGGGTTGCGAGCATCGGGGTATACCGCACACATGGTGGCCTCACCGGCGGCCAAGTGATCCGGATGGGACGCGTACACGCGCTCGAAATCGCGGGCTGGTGATTGGCACAGCACCACGTCGGGGGTGAAGCGGCGAATCTCGCGGCTGATGTCTCGACGCAGCGCCAACGTGGATTCCAAACGACCATCGGGATAGCTGAGGAACACCACATCACTGACTCCGAGTTCCTTGGCGGCGGCGCATTGCTCACGCTGACGGATGCCGGCGATGTTCGAGCGCGCCACATCGGGGTCAAACCCGCCTGCATCACCGTCGGTGATGATGCAGTACGCCACATACACACCGTCGTCGGTCCAGTTGGCGACGGTACCGGCGGCCCCGAAGTCCACATCGTCGGGATGCGCAGTAACCACCAGGACTCGTCGAATTTGGCGCTCAACCATGACGCGATGGTTTATCGCAGATGCCCCGAGTACGAATGCAGCGATTGGCGTCATTGTGACATCGGTTACATGTCAGCGCGATGAGGCGTACGATCAACAGGTATTCCGGGCTGTCCTGGTCACGGCAAGGTGACGAACCACGAGTGGGGGAACCATGCGCATCGATGGAGTACTTCGAGCCAAGGGCACTGAGGTGATCAGCGTGTCACCGCACGCCACACTGCACGACGCCGCCACGTTGTTGAGACAGCACCGGATCGGGGCCCTGTTGGTGATCGGTGCCGATGAGCAAGTGGCCGGCATTATCAGTGAACGTGACATTGTTTCCGCGGTAGCCGATGGTGGGGCGGCTGCCCTGAGTGCCACCGTTGATTCGGCAATGAGCGCCGAGGTGGTGGTGTGCTCACCCAGCG
>JANYHQ010000299.1 GCA_025358985.1 Acidimicrobiales bacterium | reverse complement strand
CCACCGTGTGGTGAGCGGTTTTCTGATGCAGGCAGGTGACCCCACCGGCACCGGCGAGGGCGGGCCTGGTTTCACCATCACCGCCGAAGCGGGCAGTGGCGCGTTCAGTGTGGGGTCGGTGGCCATGACGGGCAAGGGTTCCGGTACCAACGGCAGCCAGTTCTTCATTGTCAGTGGAAAAAGTGGTGTGGATAACCTCACGGGGGCGGATTACTCCCCGCTGGGGCGGGTCATCAATGGCCTTCCCGTGGTGAAAGCCATTGATTCGCTGGCCGTTGATCCGGGTGACACGCAAGGTAAACCCCCGAGCACCAAGGTCACCGTTGACCAGATCGACATCCGGGCCACAGGGGAGCAGGTTACGACCCCGTCGAGCACCGCCAGCGCCACCGCCAGCCCATCAACCACCGTTTCGGCGTAGTCCCGTTCGCCCGTTCGCCCGTTCAACTGTTTCCCCCAAACCCGTGAGGTTCCGCAGAATGTCCACACCAGAATGTCCCGCCATCGACGGCTCCAGCCCCCGGACCACTCGTTTCAGCGGCAAACCGCCGATGTGCATCGACTCGTCCAAGCGCTATAGCGCCGTGATGAGCACGTCACTAGGGGATCTGTCCATCGCCTTGGACGCAGCCGGCGCACCCCTTACCGTGAACAACTTCGTGTTCCTGGCGGGCCATCACTATTACGACTCTTTGACGTTCCATCGCATCATCAGTGGCTTCATGTGCCAAGGCGGCTGCCCCAATGGCGACGGTCGTGGCGACCCGGGATATCGCTTCAGCGACGAACTCCCCAAGCCCGGCCGTTACGAGATCGGATCGCTGGCCATGGCCAACTCCGGTCCCAACACCAATGGGTCGCAGTTCTTCATCGTCAGTGGCCGTTCCGGTCAGCAGTTGCCGCCGCAGTACTCCCTGTTCGGCAAAGTGGTCAAAGGCCTCGATGTGGTGGAAGCAATGCAGCAGGTGAAAACGGGAGCGTCGGACCGGCCGAGCACCCCCGTGGTGATCAACTCGGTGGTCATCACCGAGCACGAAGACTGAGGCTCTCTTTCGTCACCGTCCGATGGTTGCGGCCATCCCGACCGGGGGCGGCAACGTCTCTACCGGTACTGTTTCGCCGTTGAGGGTCACTTTCACGTTGCCGTGGGCCTCCCATCCCGATTCGGGGTGCCACACCAAAGCGGCATCGTCGTTGATGGCGACGAGCGCCACTCCCTTGCTCACCAATCGGGTGGTGCGTCGCATGCGCTCTTGCCCCCACTGGTCGGCGTGAGGGAGCACAGCGGTGGTGCCAACCACACCCAGTCCCAGGGTGAATGCGCCACCCCGGTCGTCGATCATGGGGTCCGCCAGTGCCGCCGCCGCGCCCCCGATCCCCACCAGCACCGCACCATCCGCCCAGGCCTGAAGCACTGCGTTCCAGGCCTCGGTGTCGGTCATCACGGAACGCAGATGAATTGCTGATTCGCCAGCGAAGATGATGAATCGCGCAGCCGCGAGGGTGGAGTTCACGATGGCGTCGGTGGGCGGTACGCGACGGGGGATGGACACGACGTCCACGTCGGAGTTGGCCAGCATATGGCGGACGGCATTAATGGCGGCGCCCGTCCCCTCGAACATGGCTGCCGTGGGCACCACCACAGGCCTCGGTGATCCCGCCGCCCGCATCATCGACCGCAATGCCTCCCCCGACCACGAGTAACCACCGACGAACACCACGGTTCCGGACATGGCGATCACGATAGGCCCCCGCCCGGACCGCCATCCCCGAAGGAACAGCCAGGATGGGGGCATGAGCGCGAAAGGCACACCGGCCACCACGGCGGCCGACCTCGCCGGCATTTCGTACACAGTGCATGAATTTCAACATCACCCCGGGGTTGACTCGTTCGGGCTCGAAGCCGCCAATGCGCTGGGATGTGAACCGGCCAGAGTGCACAAAACGCTGGTGGCCGTCATCGACGGACCCCGGGGACACGGGTTGGTGGTGGCTGTGTTGCCTGTTGACGACCACCTCGATCTCAAGGCCCTGGCCCGCGCGTTGGGTGGCAAACGAGCCGAGATGGCCACCCCTGCCGATGCCGAACGGGCCACCGGATATGTGGTGGGCGGCATCTCTCCCCTCGGTCAGCGCAAACGGCTCCCCACGGTGGTGAACGCCAGCGCAGTGGACCACGCCACCATCTTCGTGAGTGGCGGCCGACGTGGCCTGGAACTCGAACTCCAGGCCACCGATCTGGTGAGCGTCACGGGCGGATTGTTCGCCGCCATCGCCGCCATCGCCCGCCCGAACTGAGGAGGTCGACGATCGGCTGGTCCCGGCGCACTGTGCGCGACCAGACTGGGGTCATGGCCTCGACACGTCCGGATCAACCATGGGTCATGCGCACGTACTCCGGGCACTCCACTGCCCAGAAGTCCAACGAGCTCTACCGCACCAACTTGGCCAAGGGTCAAACCGGATTGTCGATCGCCTTCGATCTTCCCACCCAAACCGGGTACGACCCTGATGCACCCCAATCCCGGGGCGAGGTGGGAAAAGTGGGGGTCCCGGTGGCGCACCTTGGTCATATGCGTCAGTTGCTCAACGGCATCCCCCTCGATCAGATGAATACGTCGATGACCATCAATGCCCCTGCAGCATGGTTGCTGGGCCTCTACATCGCCCACGCCGAAGAATCAGGGGTGGATCCGACCCTGCTTCAGGGCACCACACAGAACGACATCGTGAAGGAGTACCTGTCGCGCGGTACATACATCTTTCCGCCCGATCCCAGTCGTCGCCTCATCGTGGACATGGTGGCGTACACAGTGCGCCATGTGCCGAAGTGGAATCCCATCAACGTATGCAGCTACCACCTCCAAGAGGCCGGAGCCACTCCTACGCAGGAACTGGCCTACTCATTGGCTACGGCCATTGACGTACTCGATGCCGTGAGAAGTAGCGGGCAACTCAGCGACGATGAGTTTCCGGAGGTGGTGGGGCGCATCAGTTTCTTTGTCAATGCGGGTATCCGCTTTGTGGAAGAGATGTGCAAAATGCGAGCCTTCACCCAGCTTTGGGAACGTATATGTGTAGAACGCTATGGTGTCCAAGATCCGAAATACCGGAGATTTCGCTACGGTCTTCAGGTGAATTCGTTGGGTCTCACCGAAGCACAGCCGGAAAACAACGTACAACGCATTGTGCTCGAGATGCTGGGGGTCACGCTATCCAAGGATGCGCGCGCCCGGGCGGTACAGCTACCAGCGTGGAACGAAGCACTGGGACTGCCAAGGCCGTGGGACCAGCAATGGTCGCTGCGGATGCAGCAGGTTCTGGCGTTCGAAACCGACCTGTTGGAATACGACGATCTGTTCACCGGGTCTGTGGTGGTGGAAGCCAAGACAGCCGAGTTGGCCAACGCGGCTTGGACGGAGCTCAACAACGTGCTGGACCTCGGTGGGGCGTTTCACGCCATTGCTGAGTTGAAGGCCAGACTGGTACGTTCACATACGGAACGGATTCGACGTATCGAAAGTGGGGAGCTGAAGGTGGTGGGCGTCAATTGCTACACCGAGAGTGCACCATCACCCCTGGGTGGCACCGAGAACATCATGCGAGTGGACCCCACCATGGAGCAAGAAACCATTGATGAACTGCATACTTGGCGCGCCGCCCGTAACGCCTCTGCGGTGTCCACGGCGTTGGAAGCACTTCGAGTGGCAGCCATGGGCACGGACAACATCATGGTTCCCACCATCGCCTTTGCCCATGCCGGCGGTACCACCGGTGAGTGGGCTGGTGTGATGCGGGAAGTGTTCGGTGAGTTCCGTGCCCCAACCGGGGTAGGACAATCCGCAGGCGTGAGCTCGGAAGGGTTAGCCGGCGTGGCCGCCCGCAGCCAAGCGTTGGTGGGTGGCCCGCCCCGCCTTCTCGTGGCCAAACCGGGGTTGGACGGACACTCCAACGGCGCCGAGCAGATTGCCGTGGCTGCTCGCGATGCCGGCATGGAGGTCATCTACCAGGGTATCCGCTCCACCCCCGAGCAGATTGCGGCCACCGCCCGGGATGAAGATCCCGATGTCATTGGACTCTCCATTCTCTCCGGCTCGCATCTGCAATTGATCCCTGATGTGCTTAACCATCTGCGCGCGTATGGTATTGAGGCACCCATCATCATCGGTGGAATCATCCCGGAAGAAGACCGTGCAACACTCATCGCAGCAGGGGTTTCGGCCGTGTACACCCCCAAGGACTTCGATCTCACCCGCATCATGGGTGAAATAGTGGATTTGGCCATAGCCAGTCGCCGCTGAGGCCAAATTAGGCTGAGGCGAGCATTGCGGTGACGCCCGCTGAACTCAGTTCGAGCAAGTCCTCACCTCGACGCAGTACCAGCGACATGGCCACCAATTCGTCAATGGCCGTCACCACGGGGGAGACACCGGTGAAACGGTTGAGATCCCCCACGCTGCGACGGACGGCATCGACGGTGACCACCTTGCCGTTCTCACGCAGGTCAGCCACGGTACGCAACACTCGGCGCTGCGACCCTGAGACCGACACGGGTGTTTCCGGCTCCACCGACAGACGGTGGCTGTCGTGCCCAGCCGAATACGGGCTGTCGTGGGCGTGGCTATGGGCAGGGACAACGGCAGTGAGTACCAGCGTCTGCGGCACCGGCTCTTTTTCCGTGGCCACACCAGCCTTGTCGCCGAGGAGGAAGTCGTCGTTCTCTACTTCGTAGTCCTCATCATCGAGGATGACATCGTCGAGATCGGAAGCGTCACTCAGTAGATCGGCATATTCATCATCTGTATAGATCGCTGACTCGGATGGAGATACATCGAATAGCGACTCGTACGGGTTCGTCCATGCATCGGACTGTGTTTCACCAACCCCACCATCGTGGTCGACAATCGGGTTGGTGAGGTCGTCAACAGTGGAGTTGTCAAGCACCGACGCGGGCCGCAGTACGAACGGGAGCACCATGCCCTCAACAGCGTCAGGCACTTCGGGGGGCGAAATGAAGTCGTCCAACAGCGCCGCCTCAATCATCAGCGCACTCACGGAGAGCATTTCCGTCGGGGTCTCACTGCCGTGGGTGGCGTAGATGAGGTCCACATCGTCGAGGCGCTCTTGCTCCACCACCTTGGCGCTACGCGACCCGCTCTCGCGGGCGTCGCTGCGCAGCACGGCCAGGGCTTCCTCTACATCACCTGCACCCAATGTCCCTTGTCGCAACACCAATTCGTTGACCAGTGGAAACAGATCCTTGGCCAGTCCATGGGTGAGCTCCTCCAGCCGTCGAACCCCACCGTCAACCATGGTGACCCCAGAGGAGCTGAGGATGGACCGTAGGGCGGCGTAGTCGAACGTACGTAGCGTGACGATTTCCAGATTGGCAGGATCGTTCACCAACGGGGATACATCCATCACGTCGCAGCCGGACACGATCACGGCAACGGGCGCCCCCGTCACGGCCATGGCCATCAACCCTTCAAGCAGTGCCCCCACTTGCCCCGGATCAGCGTGGTGCAGGTCATCGATGGTGACCAGATAGCCCCACTGAAGTTCGCCG
>JANYHQ010000230.1 GCA_025358985.1 Acidimicrobiales bacterium | reverse complement strand
CCATTGGGCCCGGTGTATCAGGGGGGCACCATGAGCGGCAATCCGGTGGCCTGTGCTGCGGGCTTGGCCGTGCTCGACATGATGACCGACGCCGCCTACGTCGAGCTTGCTAAGCGCGCTGAGCTGTTTGCCGATGCGTTACGGGCGGCGGCGGGCGCCCATCTTTGCGTACAGGTGCCCAATGTGGGTTCTTTGGTGGGGATCTTCATGGGATCGCAGCCGGTCACCAACTACGACGAAGCCAAGGTGGTCAACACCAATGGCTTGTATGCGCCGTATTTCCACGCGGTACTGTGCCGGGGGGTGGCCATGGCGCCGGGGGCCTACGAGGCCATGTTTCCATCGCTGTCTCACAGTGAGGACGATCTGCTCAGGGCTGCAGAACTCTCGGGTGAGGCAGCCGCCGAAGTGGCTCGCTCCCACCCTCAACTGTCGGACCAGTAGTATGTCCGCATACTGGTTGATGAAGAGTGAGCCGGACTCGTTCAGTATCGACGATTTGGCCCGGTCACCCCGCAAGACCACCTTTTGGGATGGGGTCCGCAATTTTCAAGTGCGCAATATGTTCCGTGACCACATGATGGTGGGTGATGGGGTGCTCTTCTACCATTCCAGTACTGCAGTTCCGGGTGTGGTGGGCTTGGCCAGGGTGGCCAGCGGGCCAAAGATCGACCCCACCCAATTCGATCCGGACGATCATCATTACGACCCTGCCAGCCAGCTGTCAGCACCGCGCTGGATGGGAGTCGACGTGAAGTTCACTCGCAAGCTGAAGCGAGTGATTCCATTGAGCGAATTACGCGCCCACGCTCACGAACTGGGCGATTTCCCACTGATCCGCAAGGCCAACCGGCTGTCGGTCATGCCCGTGAGTGCGGACCAGTGGGGGATCATCATTTCCCTGGAGTGATTCCCGGTATCGGGGTCACCCGCAAACCGTTGAGGTACGTGCCAATCAGGTGATCAGCCATCTCCGACGTCTCGGGCCAATCCATCTGCGGCTTGGTTATCTGCAGCGAGATGATGCCGTGGGCCATTTGCCAGATGGCCAACGCCATGGTGCGGGCGTTGGAGGCGTGGACCACGCCGCTGCCAATGGCTGCTTGACAGCGTGCCTCCAAGCGTTCAAAGCCGCTGACGCCAGTGAGGCGGAGGTCTTTCCATTGCTCAGGGGTCAGTATGGCCTTCTGCATGAACAAGATGCGGTAGTGCTCGGGATGGTCCAGGCCAAAACGTATGTACGCCTGCGAACTTGCCTTGAGGCAATCAAGCGGATCCTCGATGCCTTCGATGGCTGCGTCGATACGGATACGCAGGTCGTCGAAACGGCGTGCGCATACCTCGAACAGCATCTCGGTTTTGTCGGCGAAGTGCAGGTAGATGGCAGGAGGGGTGCAGCCCACTCGATTGGCCACGGCCCGGATGGACACGGCATCGTCGTGCCCGTAGCGGGCCAGTAGCCACTCCGCCGCTTCGAGAATCTCACCTCGCAAACGGTCTCCGTCGCCGCGTCGGGCCCGCTCGCGTCGGGGAAGGGCAACGAGGCGGCCGTAGGCGTCGCGGCGTAACGGAATGCTGGGAGCCAAAGATACGTGAGTATCGGCGGTGCCGTAGTCCGTATCGGTGAGGGCGGTACTGGTTGATGACATGGGGAATCCTCCTGCGTCTGCCCCCGGGTTGGACCCGGAGCGACGTACCAAGATTCACTTGCAACTATGAGGTGCGTATGAGGGGCTGATGCCCTTCCAGCATGAATTCTCAGCCACTCCTCATATTTGCGCCTTTGGTTAGGCGCCTATTTCCTGCGGCGCAGCGTGATCCGTGACGACTTCGGATTGTCCCTGTCAAGATCGGTGGACGGGCCATCGGGGTCGTCGTCGCCACGCTTCTGCACGGCCACCACTTCGTCTCGCTGACGGTCGGGATCGAACACATTGGCAAAGCCGAGGGCCATGGCTCGCCCGATACTGCCATTGGAACTCTTGCTGGCCACAGGGGCAATGGCGGCACGCTGGGCGGCGGCCTCGGCGAAACGGGGATCGGCAAACAGTTCGCTCAGGCGATCCTCTTCGGCGTCGAGCGCATCCTCGCTGAGTTCATCCTCGCTGAGTTCATCCTCGCTGAATTCATCCTCAACCAAGCTGTCTTCGTCGAACGCTTCCTGCTCTGGCCCGGTGTCC
>JANYHQ010000184.1 GCA_025358985.1 Acidimicrobiales bacterium | reverse complement strand
CGTGCCGAGGTGGGCTGCTCGGAACGCGAGGCGGTATGGCAGCGAGACAAGGCGGTCTTGTACCGATACCACAGCACTCTACGACGAATCGAGCCACCCCTGCTGCTGGTGATGAGCCTCGTCTCCAAGCCTTACGTGTTGGACCTGCGCCCAGGCAATAGCTTCATCGAGGCACTAGTGGCTCGCGGTTTTGATGTGTACACCCTGGATTGGGGTATTCCTGACGCCGTGGAGTCGCAGAACACGTTTGAGACATACTGCGATGAATACCTTCCGCAGGCGTCGGTGGCCGCCATGCGTGAGAGCGCCAGTAATGAGATCACCGTGTTCGGCTACTGCTTCGGCGGCGTGCTGTCGCTGCTGTTCGCCGCCGGCCACCCGGAGATACCCATCCGGTCGTTGGCAGTGATGGCCACTCCCATCGATTTTAGTGTGATGAGCAATACCTCGGCGCTACTGCGCGACGGCCGGCTGGATCCGGCATCACTGCTGGACGAAACCGGCAACGTGCCGGCGCGCACCATTCTGGAAGGACTGAAAACACTTCAGGCCACCAGCGACTTCACCACCTATGCCTCCCTGCTGAGCAACCTCGAAAACAGCGAATACATCGCTGCTCATCAGGCCCTCAATGGGTGGGCATCGGATCACATACCCTTCCCTGGGGCGTGTTTCCTGCAAACCGCAGAGTGGTTCATGAAGCAAAATCTTCTGGCCGAAAACCGGGTGGTCACCAAGAAAGGCGTCCTCGACATCGGCTCCATCTCCTGCCCGGTGCTCAATGTGGTGGGAGACGCTGACCACATCGTGCCACTGGCCTCGAACGTGGCCATCCTGGATCTTCTCCCCCAGGCCCACGATCTGCACTTCAAGGCGGGGCACGTTGGCCTCATCATCGGAAAGACGGCGCAGCGCAACTCCATTCCCGGTATGGCTGACTGGCTGGAAGCCCACAGTGTGGGGGGACCCTCCGATGAGTGAGCACTCGATCGTGGCGGTAACCGCCGCCCGAGCAGAGTCGCTATGGGCCTTTTTCCAGCGCATACCCGAAGGTGATCGGACGTTCTTCAAAGAGCCGGTACTGGGTATCCACACGGTCCACGCATGGCTAGGTGGCGCGGACGCGCCGCGTTATATCGCCGTGCGAGACGATGACGTGGTCGGTTACGTGGCCGTCATTCCCGGTGTGGGATGGTCCAGCCACGTGGGAGAAATGCGACTGGTGGTGGATCCGCAACTCCGACGCCAAGGTTTAGGACACGGCTTGGCCCGACACGGCCTCATGGCGAGCCTCGACCACGGACTCACAAAAGTAGTGGTGGAGGTGGTGTCGGATCAAACGTCAACTGTTGCCTTGTTTACCGGCCTGGGATTTGTAGCTGAGGCATTGCTGGAAGACCACGTGCGTGCTGCAGATGGTCGTCTGAGCGACCTCATCGTGCTTGCCCATCGAGCCACGGACAATTGGCAGTTGCTGGCCGCCATCGGTCTCGATGAGCCGCTCGACTAACTCAGGTCAGCGCCATCAGCTCAGGCTGTAGTGGCGGCGAAGTTCGGCTTTCGCTTCGGTGGTGAGGATGTGATCCCGGTGGGCCTTCGGCGCATGCTTCACGGTGGCTTTGTCGTAGGCCACCACCACCCGCCCGTCTTCTGACTTGTAGGAGTTGTGCACCGGCACATAGTGCTCAGCCGACAGCAGCCCCAGATCTACGGCCAACCACTGGGGGGTGGCAGAGTCTTCGTCATAGATGACGTCGGCTACCTTCCCGATGTGATCACCATGCTCGTCTACCACCTCGGCGTCGTGAAACACCGTTGGTTCCTCATGGATGCTGGGGTCGATGACAGGAATGCTGGGGTCGTTGACGGGAATGTCCGGATTCGAGACGTTGGACATGGGTCCTCCTCGTATTGATCGGCGTCGAAGGGTCATACCCCACCGGTTCACGGACCAAACACGCATCCGCCACCTTTTGGCTGACACAATGGGCGGCGCACCCATCGTGGTGTCACCGTTCGCCACCTGGCGGGCGACAACAACCGAGGAGGGCCACGTGGCCGATGTAGCGAAATTTGTGGACAAGGCATTCGAAGGCCAGGATTTCAGTGCACTGGCCAAGGCGCCGGTGTCGGCCCTTCAGGGTGTTTCCGATGCCGACGCGGTTGCCTTGAAGCAGTCGTTGGGCATTGTCACTATTGCCGACCTGGCCACCAACA
>JANYHQ010000164.1 GCA_025358985.1 Acidimicrobiales bacterium | reverse complement strand
GCCGACGGGTCGCTGAACCAACTCGGAAGTCAACGTGTATGTTGACCAAACTCCGAAACACATGTAGCGTGGAGTTGGCCCGTTGCAGTTCGAAAGGGAACATGCCACATTCCGTGTCTGAGGTGGAACGCCAACCGATCTGGAGCGGCGCATGACTACCAATCGACAACCAACAGCCAGTCAGTTGGGCCGGAGAAGATCTCTGGCACTCAACAAGGGCACCGAGTCCTACCAAGAGCGCCGCAATGAAATTGCCAAGGTCGCCGCTGAGATATTCAACAAACGAGGGTTCAAAGGCACCAGCCTCAGCGCCGTGGCCGACGCTCTGGGCACTGATCGAGCCTCGCTGTACTACTACATCGCCAATAAACGAGAGCTATTCGACGAGGTGGTGCGCGAAGTGTCCGAGGCCAACGTGGCCACTGCGGAAGCAGTGCTGGCACAAGACGCTCCGGCGTTGGAAAAGCTACGTACGCTTGTGGTTGCGCTCATGTCCTCGTACGCCGCCCACTACCCGCTGCTGTACGTCTACATCCGGGAGAACCTTTCGCATGTGGAAAGCGATCGCACGGCGTGGTCCAAATACATGCGTAGCCTCAACCACCGCTACGAGGAGGTGTTCACGGCCATCGTGCAAGAAGGCATCGACGATGGAACCATCCGACCGTTGGCCTCGGCTCAGGTTTTGGCCTTCGGTATCATTGGCATGATCGGCTGGACCAACCGTTGGTTTGTACCCCAAAAGTCAGCGGAGAGCGCCGAAACCATTGGAACTGCATTTGCCGAGTTGGCGCTCGGCGGCCTCGTGGCCTGAGGTGCTGGTCGTTGTCACGCCAAACAACGCAACACGCCTCCGCCGTTGAACGTCAGCATGTCGGCCAGGGCCTGGGTCATCGACATGGAATCATTGCCGTGCGGTCCGTCCATCTCGGCCATCGCCCGGTGAAGGTTGCCCACCAATCGCTCGCTGTCGCTGAGCGCCGCAAACTCCCCGAGATCAGCGGCTTGGGCGGCATGGAGTGGCGACGTGCCGGAGTGCCGAGCGTTCACGGCCGTGTCGTGGACGAAGGTGAGGTACCGCTCCACCACGTCGAAGACCTCCGGGCCGCATACCGGCCCGTGACCCGGCACGATCACCTCAGCCCCGAACTCGCGCAGACGATCGATCGCTCTCCGGCTTCCGGCCAACGATCCCATCACCACGAAGGGTGTGCCCTGGTGGAACACCAAATCACCGGTGAAGAGCACTTTACGATCCGGTATCCATGCCACCACGTCGTTGGTGGTGTGAGCTGGCTCGCCGATGTAATGCAGTTCCACCGCCAGATCATCGGCCCACAGGTCCAATTGCGACTCAAACGTGATCACCGGTGGGCTGAGGCGTAGGGAGCCCCAATCGGGTTGCTGGAACACCGCTTCGTAGTGATTGATGCCGGTGGCCAACAGCGTTTCGCGACAGCGGCGGTGGGCCACGATGGCCGCAGGCGCAGTGAAGGAGTTGCCGTGGGTGTGATCGCCGTGATGGTGGGTGTTGACCACGATGTTGACCGGGGCCGAGGTCACCGACCTCACGGCATCAAGCAGTTGGGTGGTTCGCCGTTGGGTGGAACAGGTGTCGATGAGGATCACGCTCTCCGAGCCGACGATGAATCCGGCATTGTTGATCCACCAAGTGCCGTCGGGCTGAACGTACGCGTACACCCCTGCCGACACTTCTTCGAGACTGGCAACTTGATGCATATCTGCACTCTCCCCGGAACTGATTGACGTGTCAACGTCGTTGTGGAAGGATCTTCCCAGTTGTCAACACTAGTGTGGACGGAAGTCACCTCCGCCACGGGAATGGGGATCCAGTCATGATTGCTAGCACCTCCGCCATTGGCGTGGTCGGTGGCGGCACCATGGGAGTGGGTATCGCCTACGTGTTTGCGGCTGCTGGCTGGCGTACCACGGTGGTGGAACCCAATCCGCAGCGGGCCCACGACATGAGCGTCATCTTGGGCACAGCAGCCGAACAGGGCATCACTCGAGGCAAGCTGAGTAAAGCGCAGGCATCGGCCATCACTCACTCCGTGGAGCGGGTGGGCTCAATTGCTGAATTGGCCAACGGCCTCGATCTCGTGGTGGAGTCCGTACCGGAGAAGATGGACCTCAAGCTGGCAGTACTGGGCGAAATCGAGCAACGCCGACCGCTGCTCATCGCCACCAACACCAGCGCCCTCTCCGTTGATGCGTTGTCCGGGGCTATCGGTGATCGCCACCGCTTCTTCGGTATGCACTTCTTCAACCCGGTGTGGTCGTTGCCCCTGGTCGAGATCATCCGAGGTGCGTCCACTTCCGATGACACCATTGCCGAGGCTGTACGTATCGCCACGGAGATCGGCAAGCAGACGGTCACCGTGCGCGACACTCCCGGCTTTGCCACATCGCGTCTTGATCTGATTGCGTCACTGGAGGCCATGCGTATGCTCGAAGATGGTGTGGCCACAGCCGAAGACATCGACCGGGCCATGGTGGTTGCCTATCGTCATCCCATTGGGCCGCTGCGACTCAGCGACATCGTTGGCCTCGATATACGGCTGGACATTGCCCGCCATCTCGGCGTTGCTTTGGGTGATCGCTACCGGCCTCCTCGAATCTTGGAGGATATGGTGGCGGCCGGACGACTCGGACAGAAGTCCGGGCGCGGCTTTTTCGGATGGCCTGAAGTTGGCGAGGCGATTCCATGACGTTCAGCCTCGCCTCCATTGTTCGTGCCTACGGTGCAACTACGCCGATGGCTCCGGCGTTGTCATTTGAGGGCGTTACCCTCACGTTCGGCGAGTTGGACAATCGGAGCTCGCAAGTGGCCAACGCATTACTCGCCAGTGGAGTGAGGCAGGGTGATCGCGTTGCGGTGCTCACCAAGAACACCCCTGAGTTTTTCGAAATCGTGTTTGGCTGTAGCAAGATCGGGGCCATCCTGGTGGGCCTCAATTGGCGCTTGGCGCCCGCAGAAATCGAGGCCATCGTGGCCGATGCGGCTCCGGCCATGATCATCGTCAGTGCCGATCAGCAACATCTGCTTGCCTCGTCCTCTCCGCCTGGGTTGATCGTCGAGCTTGGTGATGGGTACGAGCGCTGGAGGGATTCGGCGCCACCCACGGATCGAGGTGTTGACGGTGAACTCCACGACGTGGCCCTCATCCTCTACACATCAGGCACCACGGGCATGCCCAAAGGCGTGATGCTCACCAACGAGGGGATGTCGTTTGCATCGCTCCTCGGTACGGAAGTGTGGTCCATGAGTGCGGCCAGCATCAATTTGGTGGCCATGCCTTTGTTCCATATTGGGGGCATCGGCTATGGACTTTCAACGATGTCGCATGGTGGCCATACGGTATTGATGCGCGAGGTGGACACCACCGCCATCATCGAAACTATCGCCGCCTACGGCGTCACGCATTCATTTTTTGTACCAGCCGTGATCCAGATGCTGTTGGCTACCCCCGGTGTGGAGAGTGCGGACCTATCCAGCCTGCAATTGCTGGCCTATGGCGCCTCGCCAATTGGTGATTCGCTGTTGCGCCAGGCGATTACGGTCTTCGGATGCGGCTTCACCCAGAACTACGGCTTGACGGAAACGTCTGGAACGGTGGTGGCGCTGGCTCCCGGTGACCACGATCCTGGCGGGCCCCGTTCGGCGTTACTTCGATCGTGCGGGCGGGCGTTGCCATGGGTGGAATTGCGGGTCATCGATCCGGACACGTTTGATGATGTTGCCACCGGATCGGTGGGTGAGATATGGGTGCGTTCCGCCATGGTCACCGCGGGATACTGGAAGCAACCAGTGGCCACGGCGGAAACGTTGATGCCCGACGGTTGGCTACGGACCGGTGACGCTGCCTACCAGGATGAGAATGGCTATATCTTCTTGTTCGACCGATTCAAGGACATGATCGTGTCCGGTGGCGAAAATGTGTACCCCGCTGAGGTGGAGAACGTGCTGGCCGATCACCCCGATATTGCAGAGGTGGCCGTCATTGGAGTGCCACACGAGCGCTGGGGCGAAACGGTGAAGGCCATCGTGGTGGCGCACCCCGGCCGCACCGCCGGGGAGCCCGACCTGATCGACTTCGCCCGAACCAGGTTGGCCAAGTACAAGTGCCCAACGTCCATAGAGTTTGCCCCCGTGTTGCCTCGCAATGCCTCGGGGAAGGTACTGAAGAAGGAACTCCGAAGGCTGTATTGGCCCAGCAACGAACCAGTGATTTCCTGACACTGCGGAACCAATTGTTGTTGTTATGAGACGATTCGTCGTGGAGGAGTCAACGAAGCTAGGTGATGACTCAGAG
>JANYHQ010000124.1 GCA_025358985.1 Acidimicrobiales bacterium | reverse complement strand
CGCTGGTGCATAACCCCGATTTGTTGGTGCTCGACGAACCATTCAGTGGCCTCGATCCGCTCGGAGTCACCACCATGATCGAGGTATTGCGGGCCCGAGCAAGCGCAGGCGTGGCGGTGGTGTTCTCCAGTCATCAGCTGGAACTGGTGGAGGATTTGTGTGATGACGTGATTCTCATCAGCCATGGTCACTCGGTACTGCACGGCACCATCGATGACGTTCGCTCCAGAGCCGGGCGTCGGGTAGCGGAGGTGTCGATGGCCAACGGTGTCAATGGAACCGCCCCCGAGATTGCCGGTACCCGCGCAGCGCTGCGCCATGGCGGAGTGCGGTACAACCTGCCCCATACGGTGACCCCCAACGAAGTGCTGGCCGCCCTCGATGGTTTCGGCACAATCACTTCGTTCAACTTTCGGCTGCCGTCGTTGTCGGAAGTGTTTTTGTCGGCCGTTGGCGAGCCGGCAGTGCCATGAGGCTGGCACCGGAAATCCGCTTGGTAGCAGCCAATGAGATACGCCAAGGGGTCAGGGGGAAGGTGTTTCGCATTGGCTTCGCCGTGATGGTGCTGGTGGTGACGGTGGTGGGTGCGCTACCAGGAATTCTGCGCTCCAGTGGCCGGAAGTCAGCAGTGGTGGCAGTAGTGGGAAACGCTACGCCACCAATTACTGCGGGTTCGTTGCGGATCACGTTCCGAGCAGTCGTAGACCGCCGGGAGGGGATCATGCTTCTGAAAGCAAACCAGGTAAAGGCAGTGGTGGCAGGCGACCAACTGGTGGTGAACCGGGCCAGCAACACAGAACTGCGCGGTGCTCTGGAGCAAGTTCACCAGAGCACCGTACGCAATCAGCGGGTCGCCGCCGCGGGATTGTCTGCGGCCCAAACGCAAGCTGTCCTGGCGCCAGTGAACCCGTTGCTGCTGACCGAGCTCAATCCCGATCGAACCGATCCCAAAGCGGTGGGCTTGGCCAGCCTGGCTCAAATACTCCTCTTCTTTGCACTCTCCACCTTCGGGGCGGCGGTACTGCATGGGGTACTGCTGGAGAAGTCGTCGCGTGTGGTGGAGGTGGTGCTGGCCACGGTGTCCACCCGGCAGTTGCTGGCCGGCAAACTGCTGGGTATCGGTGCTCTGGGCCTACTGCAGACCACCACTCTGGCCGTCATTGGAGGCACCGTGGCCAAGGTGGTCAGCGGCAATCAGATCCCTTCCACCACGGGTCGCACCACCATCGCCTTCGTATTCTGTTTTTTGCTGGGTTATGCGTTCTATTCAGCGTTGTTCGCCGCTGCTGGCTCACTGTCCAGTCGCATAGAGGACGCCCAGGCCGCAGCCACACCAGTGACGCTGCTACTCACCATGGGCTACGTCGCCGCGCTCATCTTGGCATTTTCCCCGGACAGCACCGCCGCTCGAGTCTTGATGTTCGTCCCCCCGGCGGCGCCGTCGATCGCCATGGTGCGTATCGCCAGTGGGCATCCGCACTCCTGGGAACTGGCCATCTCGGCGTCGCTCATGATCGTGGCCACCCTTGGTGTGCTGCGTTTGGCCGCTCGGGTGTACAACGGCGCCGCACTGCGTACCGGCGGACGGGTCAAGCTGCGCCAAGCGCTTCGCCCATAGACCTTTTTCCACGAACGTGCCAACCGGCCCGTCAGGGTGGGCCAGACTGTCGGTTCCTTGCACCGAGTTGTGCGAGGCGATCCACTCACGCGAACAAGGGGACTTCAAGCAATGGCAGTACGGGTAGCGATCAACGGATTTGGACGTATCGGGCGGAATTTTTTGCGGGCCGTCAAGCTGCAAGAGGCGGCCACCGGCAAGCGCATCGTGGAGTTCGTGGCGGTTAACGACCTCACCACCGTGGCCACCCTGGCTCATCTCCTGAAGTTCGACAGCGTGCATGGTCGGATCGCCAACACCGTCAAAGTGTCCAAGAAGGGCATCACCGTTGATGGTGATGAGTTCTTGGTGTTGGCCGAGCGTGATCCCAAGGCACTCCCATGGGCGGATCTGGGCGTAGACATCGTGGTGGAGTCCACCGGCTTTTTCACCGACCGCGACAAGGCGGCGCAGCATCTCAGTGCCGGAGCCAAGCGAGTGGTGGTCAGCGCCCCCGCCAACGGGGCCGATGCCACGTTCGTGGTGGGCGTCAACGAGGATGAGTACGACCCCAAGCAGCATGTGGTGGTGTCCAACGCTTCGTGTACCACCAACTGTTTCGTCCCCATGGTCAAGGTGCTCGATGACGCGTTCGGCATCGTCAATGGCCTCATGACAACCGTGCACGCCTATACGGGGGATCAGATGCTGGTGGACGGACCGCATTCCGATCTGCGCCGGGCTCGCGCCGCGGCGGTCAACATCACGCCGTCATCCACCGGTGCCGCTCGTGCCACGGCTTTGGTAATGCCCCATATGAAGGGCAAGTTGGATGGCCAATCGCTGCGAGTGCCGATCCCGGATGGTTCCATCACGGACTTCACCGGTGTACTCAGCAAGGCCGTCACCGTGGAGCAGGTCAATGCTGCGTTCGCAGCCGCCGCCAAGAAGGGCCGCCTGTCCAAGGTCTTGGAGTATTCCGAAGATCCCCTGGTGTCGTCCGACATCGTGGGCTCGCCGTTCAGTTGCACGTTTGACTCCAAACTCACTCAGGTCAATGGTTCGTTGGTCAAGGTGTTCGGTTGGTACGACAACGAAACTGGTTACTCCAACCGCCTGGTGGACCTCTGTGTCCATATGGGCAAGAAGAAGGCCTGAGCGTTGAAGTTCGGCGTTCCGGAACTGGAGGACCTGGGCGACGTCTCGCGTAAGCATGTGCTGGTGCGCTGCGATTTCAACGTGCCCATCACCAACGGTGTCATCGACGATGACCTACGCATTCGCGCCGCGCTGCCCACGCTCACATGGCTCAGTGAGCATGGAGCCATAGTCACCGCGTGTTCGCATCTCGGTCGCCCGAAGGGTTCACCTAACCCCAAGTACTCCATGGATCCGGTGCGGGTCCGCTTGGCCGAACTGGCTCCGGGGGTGACGCTGTTGGAGAATCTGCGTTTCGACGCTGGCGAAGAGGCCAACAGTCCCGAGTTTGTACGTACACTTATCAATGGGCAAGATCTGTATGTCGATGATGCGTTCGGGGCAGCGCACCGGGCGCATGCCTCCATCGTGGGTCCTCCGCAATTCCTGCCGTCAGCCGCTGGTCGCCTTCTCGGCAAGGAGATCGAAGTACTGGGGACGCTGTTGAACTCACCGGCCCAACCGTTTGTGGCGGTATTGGGCGGGTCTAAGGTCAGCGACAAACTGCGGGTCATCGAAGCCCTGTTGGGACACTGCAGTCAACTGGTCATCGGTGGAGCCATGTGCTTCACGTTCCTCTCTGCCATGGGTCATTCCATAGGGGCGTCGCTGTTCGAGCCGGGCATGCTCGACACCTGCCAACGTCTGTTGGCCGAGGCCGGCGACAAATTGGTGTTGCCGGTTGATGTCACGGCCCTCAGCCCTGACGGTACCTTCGGCAGCGATCCCGCCGCCCGTAGCGGTGAGGTTCGCCAGTTGCATCGCGACATACCGAACGGTTGGAAGGGCCTTGACATCGGTCCGGGGTCTGCTGCGGCGTTCGGCGACGTCATCCTCGATGCCCGTACCGTGTTCTGGAACGGGCCCATGGGGGTGTTTGAGGATGAACGGTTTGCGGCCGGCACACGTACCGTGGCTCAGGCCATGGCTGACACCCGGGCGTTCACGGTGGTGGGTGGAGGCGACAGTGCGGCGGCGTTGTCCAAATTTGGCTT
>JANYHQ010000113.1 GCA_025358985.1 Acidimicrobiales bacterium | reverse complement strand
CTGCGGACGGATGGCTCCGCTGACGTAGTACGACGCAGCCGTGACGATGGTGGTGAGCACCACCAACACAATGAGCCAGGAAGTGACAGCCGTGAGAAACGGCAGTTGAAACACGAAGAAGCCAGTCTTGGCACCCATGCGGTTGGGAGTGCCAGAAAAGTTTTTACGGTTTAAGAACAGCAGCAGGTCCTGCCAGTGCCCCGCTAGCAGTGGTCCAGCCAGGATGCCAACTACCGCTGCGGCGGCGGCCCGCACCAGACCCGTATGCCCACCTACCAACGTCATATATTGCGCAGTGACGTCGCTTTCGGGCTCGATGACGTCGGTGGCGCCGCGATCGGCCCACCACAGACTGAACCAGGCCACCAGCACGGACACCACAATGGCCAACACCGCAAGACCAGCCCGGGCAATCAGCATCCGACGCCATGTGCCGCGCTGTTCCACGGTGGCAAACCACCAAGAGTCGGTGAGCAGCCCGGAACCAACCCGCACTGCGATCAATACCACTACCGCCGAGAGGAGGGCAATCAATCCCAGCCGTCGGCCACCGCTGGTGACCGTCGTGATCCGTTGTAGTGGTGCTCGCGTACCACCACCGTTCTCATCAGGCATGGTCATGATGCAAGCTCATTGCCGTCGTCAATCGACCAAACCCACGAGGGGCCCGGCCGGTACCACGAGGCATCGACAGCCTGGATGAACCGGCGGATACAGTTCCCCTGTGGGGAATGCCTCGCCGCTTGACTGAACCCCGTTGAGCACATTGTCATCACAATCCGAGCATGGTTGCTCGCCGTCGTCGAGGATCCACCGTACCGCCACCCCCGGTGTAGTGGCGCAAAACGCACCGGCTGCGAAGCCCGCCGCCAGTGCTTCACGTACTCGCTCGGAGAGCCGATCGGTGGTCCATTCGCGATACGCCTGTCCGAGCACCGTGGCCAGGTCTTCGCTCTGATCATCGATGGCGTCGGCGAGTCGGTCGCGCACCGGCGACGAAAGATCGGCAGCAAATCCTTCCGCGATCTCGGCACATCGCACCATGAGCGAGGCCACCGTTTGTTCCGCACCAGACACCAGGCGTTGGCCGGCAGCGGCCGCTTCTTGGATGGCCGGTAGGAACACGGTGACACACCCACCTCGCTGGTCCACTTCGAGACCCACCAGGTCGTCCACCGATACCAGCCCCCGAGCTCGTCTCAGCGATGCCAGGGCGGTGCCGTGCTCGTCTTGGAGGTGACGCTTCACTTGCTTCGAGGCCCGCAGCCGCACCAGTTCCAGCGAACGCTGGCGCTGCTCCAACACCGCCTTATCGTCCGGAGTCTGTGGCGCCGCCGTGCGGTGGTGCTGAGTGACCTCGACGGTTGCTTCGGTCAGGGCAGCGGCATCGGCCAGCGCCGAGGTCCCATGACTGGAAGCTACAGGGGCAGTGAGCACGGTGCGAGCGTGTTGTGACGACGCTTCACGCTCGGCGCGGAGTTTGGCGAACAGGTCATCCACCTTGCGCTTGCGTACTGGATTAGCCGATTGGGGGCGTCTAGCGGGATCAGCGGCGTCCTCCAAATGTGGCGTAGCGCCGTCGTCGACACCGTCATGACTGGCGACTGCCACGTCGACGATAACCACAACGGATTCGATCTCATCCATCGGCTCCAGTGGAACGAGCGCGGACGGTACGTCCACCGTCTCCAACGTGTCCTGTACCACCTCTGGTGACTCGACGACCTCATCATTCAGCTCCACTTCAGACACAACCGCGTCCACCACGAGCGGCTCGTCGTCGATGTCGGCGGGTACCGTTCGCGCCATAGACCCGAAGTGACGACCGCCCGACAATTCGGCTTCGAGTTCATCGACCGTCGGTAGTGGTTCGGCCGCCACTCGACGACCTGCGGCCTCGGCTGCCAATCGAGCCTCCACATCAGCGTGGGTGAGATCACGACTGGACGCGTCGATCACCCGACGGGCTTCACGCATGGTCTCCTGCAATTTTTCCCGAGCCGCCCGCAACTGCTCCAATTGGATATGGGCAGTACGGCGGCGCTTGTTGAGGTCAGTGAGGATGCGCTCGCGAACGGCGCGCGCCTCCGCGATCATTGCTTTGGCCTGCACCTTGGCGGCATCGAAGTCTTGCGGAGCGTCGCCCGTGATTGCCACTCGTCCGCCCCCGGGCGTCTTACCTCGCGATTCAGCCCGGGCCCGAAGCTGGATACGAGCTGCCTCATCGTTGGCCCTGGCCAGGATAAGGGCCGCTTCCTGCCGGGCGTTTTCCAACAGTTCCTCACCGGCCAGTCGCTGCTCGACGAGCATGTCCTCACCTTCGTCGTCACTTCGGCCTTCATCACCGGTGAGATCAATCACCGGCGCCGCCGGAAGCACTGTACGGGCAGCCTCCAACTCGGCACTGAGACCCGTGAGCTTGTCCTGCACGGTGCGCTGTTGGGCGGCCACGCGTTTGAGGAACGATCGGACTTCGTCGGTGTCGTATCCACGAAACGACGTGGCGAATCGATGCTGGGCGATGTCTTCTGCCTTCAGATCATCCGACTTGAAAGCGGACGGCGAAGAACCAGAGGAGGCAGTGGCGAGCGTGGACAGATCGGTCATGGTGTGGCCCCCGGGGAAGGTAGGGACTGGCCGCCGTATCGACGGAGTGCCGCCAAGGCTTCGGCGAGATTGTGAACAACCACAACCGGCAACTTGCCGGCCCTGGCCCTTGCGTCACGCTCCTCACCGGGCGGCACCAGGAACAGCTTGGCACCTGCAGCCTTCACTCCGGCGGTCTTCTGCACCACGCCACCCACATCTCCCACCGATCCGTCCGATTCGATGGTGCCAGTGGCCGCCACCGGCACTCCTCCGGTGAGCTCTCCGGGGGTGAGGCGGTCCAAGATCGACAGGGTCATGGCCAGGCCGGCGGAGGGCCCACCGATACGACCCGTGTCGACTCTTACGTCGATGGGCAGGGTGCAGCGGACCGTGTTGGCCACGATGCCCACAAATCGCAGCTTGGCGGCTGGCTCGTATTTCGGCAGGATCACCACGGACCTGGTGACTCCGGCGGCACTGCGCACCGTGAGGTCCACCGGCGTCTTGACATCCCCCTCCTGGATGGCTGAGCGCAGATCGCCGGTGACACAGATGTCGTGATCCCCGATCTTGAGGATGGTGTCGCCAACCGCCAATTTGGTGTCGGCCGGGCTGCCTTTGAGCACCTCCACGATCTTGGCCCCTTCGCCCTTGCCGTCGCCGCCGAGATAACGCAGCG
>JANYHQ010000093.1 GCA_025358985.1 Acidimicrobiales bacterium | reverse complement strand
GGACACGTTGAGCGCCGGGAACCTCTGGCTGCCTGAACTGAGGAGCCGGACATGCCCGCGACAGCAGATGACCTCGCGCACCTTCTGCGCCGATGCGGCTATCTGAGCACCCCCGCCTTGGTGGCTCAATGGTCGAACTTGGAATTGGATCAGGCGGTGGACAAGGTCCTCGATTTCTCGGCGAATTCGCCCGACTCCACATTCAATTTCGTGGCCACCGAGGACTGGCGGCGCATCAGCGAGGTACGGCGCTGGTGGCTTGACCGTATGGCCACGGTGGCTGCCCCACTGCAGGAACGACTCACGTTCTTCTGGCACGGACACTTTGCGTCTTCGTACTGGAAAATCGGCAACGCCGAGATCATGTGGAATCAGAATCGAATTCTGCGCGTCAATGCGTCTGGATCGTTCTTGGCCATGGCCCAGCAGGTAGCGCTGGACCCGGCGATGCTCATCTATCTGGACAACCAGGACAATTACCGAGGCAGTCCCAACGAGAACTTCGCCAGAGAAATGATGGAGTTGTTCACCATGGGCGCCGACCAGGGATACACCCAGGCCGATGTGCGCGACGTGGCGAGGGCGTGGACCGGATACGGCCTGCACTGGTACAACGACGGCCGTCCGCCTACCTCGGAGTTCCATGCCAGCGCCCACGACACCGGCGTGAAAACGATTTTCGGTATCACCAAGAACTGGGACGGACCGGAGGTCATTACCGAAATCGTGAACGGTTCTAGGCGGGCCATATGTGCACGGTTTATCGCTCGCAAGCTGTGGTCGTTCTTTGCTTATCCCAACCCGGACGAGTCGCTGCTTTCATCGCTGACGGCATCGCTGATTGCAACCGATATGCAGATTGCGCCGTTTCTACGCAGCATGTTCCTACGTCCTGAGTTCTATTCCGTTGCCGCCCGTCAGGGTTTGGTACGGCCGCCCAGCCAATGGGGGGTGGCCCTGCACCAGGCCACTGGCCGCACCCTGAACGAAACCCAGATGGACTATCAGCTTTCGGAAATGGGTCATTGCCCATTTGAGCCACCAAACGTTTCGGGCTGGCGACAGAACGAATATTGGCTCACCGAAAACACCGTATGGCTCAAGGACGCGGCTACCCAGAACCTGGCCTGGAAGGCGATCACCGCCGGGTTCATCGCTGACTACGCCGCGCTCACCACCCCTGTGTTGGTCCAGCGGGCACTGGACTTGTGCGGCATCCCCAGCGTGTCGGCTAGTACCCGCGCGTCCATCGAGACATTCGTGTCCGAGCACCGCACGGCCAACGCTGCCAACATTCGCTATCACCTGCTTCGACTCGTGGCCCTGTCGCCCGAGTTCGGGCTCGCCTAGTTCCCACTGTCAACGAGAGGTATTTCACACATGCATGAGCGTCTCGTAGAACAACTTGGCAGCGAGCTGCGCCGCCGGGGTCACCTCAACCGCCGTCAGTTCCTCCAATTGGCAACAGCTGTAGCCGGTGGAGAACTGGTGGTGAGCCAACTAGGCCCGTTGCGGCGGGCGCTGGCATCGGCCGGCGGTGGTGGCAACCGCAGCGATGGCGTGGTGTTGGTGATCTATATGGGTGGTGGCAATGACGGGTTGAACACCGTGGTGCCCGTTACCGACAACAAGTACTTCGACCTCCGGCGAGACTTGGCACTGGACCCCGCGCAGTGCCACCTGCTGACCCCCGACACGGCTCTACATCCGCGCCTGTCTGCGTTGGCCGCCCGTTACGCCAATGGCGACGTGGCCGTCATCCGCAATGTGGGATATGTGCCTCCGAACCTCAGTCATTTCACCTCTCAAGATCAGTGGTCTGCGGGAGCGGGTAGCGGCGGCAACATCTTGGCCAGCCCCCGCAGCGGATGGCTAGGGCGCTGGGCCGACACGCAAGGTGCACCCGACCTTTTCCGCTCCATGGCATTTGGGTCAGCGGTACCACTACATATTCGCAGTGAAACAACGCAACCGTTGGCCTTGCCGCTGTCCCAGAGCAATTCGTTGGGCAGCGAACCAACCGACACCAACGAAGCTCGTCTGTATAGGGCATTTCGATCAATGTCGCCGGGGGTCACAGGAACCGGTCGCCTCGGCGACAGGTTGGCCGTGACGAATGGCCGAGCCATCGACGCCGCCACCATCGCGCAACCCGCATGGACCGCCATCGACGGTGGTTCAAACCTTCGCAGACAACTGCTCATGGCCGCCAACGTGGTGAACGCTGGAATTGGTGTGAGGGTGATGGCGGCCAGCTACGGGGGCTTTGACACCCATTCCAATCAAGCAGTTGGCCATGCTGATCTGCTTGGCGATCTGGACTTGTCGTTGGAGGCGTTCTTTGGTCGCCTATCGCCGTCCATGGCGAGCAAGGTCACCGTAATGACCTTCAGTGAGTTCGGCCGCCGGGCCGAGGTCAACGACTCACTCGGCACTGATCACGGCACGTCCAGTTGCATGTTCGTGGTGGGCAAGGGAGTCCGCGGCGGCGTGTACGGCGAGGCTCCTCCGCTGACCACTCTCGACAACAATGGCAATCTGCGCCCGACGCTCGATTTCCGACGCGTGTACTCATCGATCCTGTCGGGCTGGTTGGGCTCTGACGCCGACGCCATCATCGGGGCGCCGCACGCCGATATGCGTCTGTTCAGCGCTGACGTAGGGGCTACAAC
>JANYHQ010000010.1 GCA_025358985.1 Acidimicrobiales bacterium | reverse complement strand
GCCGCCGCCAGCCGTTCCAGGCCCGCCACCCGGCTACCTTTCACCAGCACTACATCACCCTCAGAAACATTCAGCGCGCTGAGCATGTCCAACGCCGATGCAATTCCGTCGACCGTGGACGCCCCGTAGAGCGGCTCGGCCACGGCAATAACCACGTCAATACGCAGCTGGCGTGCCAACTCGGCCATACGGGCGTGCTCAGCAGGAGCGGCGTCACCCAGCTCGGCCATGGTAGCCAACACTGCGATACGCCTTGATGCGCGCATATCAGCCAATGAACGCAGGGCTGCTTCCATAGAATCGGGGTTGGCGTTGTATGCGTCGTTGATGATGGTTGCCCCGGACGGTGCCGTTGCCACATCCATGCGCCACGGCGACAACGACTCGGTGCCGAGGCCCGTCACGACGTGATCGAGTGAGGAGCCTGACGCCAGAGTGGCGGCCGCCGCGGCCAGTGCGTTGCTCACCTGATGGCGGCCCCGGGCCCCCAACGTGACGTCGGCTTCACCCCATGACGAGTGCAGCCGAAACGATGGACGCAAGGAGTCGTCCAGCGTGACGTCACTGGCCCACACATCAACTGGGGTGTTGGTAGCAGTAGTTCGTATGCCGAAACTCACCACACGTGCGACGCTCATGCTGGCGTGGGTGCGATACGACGGATCGTCGGCATTCAGTACCGCCACCCCGGAATGGGGCAGCGCCTGCACCAGTTCACCCTTGGCGGCAATGATTCCCGCCGGGTTGTCGTACATGGCCAGATGCGCCAATCCGACGTTTGTCACGACGCCCACCGTAGGGCGCGCAACCCGGCACAGCGCGGCAATATGGCCAATACCGCGCGCTCCCATCTCCACTACTGCGGCAATTGCATCGGGTGGCGCATCAAGCAGCGTCAGCGGCACCCCCAGTTCATTGTTGAACGACTTCTCGCTGGCCGCGGCCGGACCTTCGGCGCGCAGGATGGCGGCCACCAGATCCTTGGTGGACGTCTTGCCAGATGAGCCGGTCACGCCAATCACGCGATTGGGGAGGCGGGTCCGGGCATGGGCCCCCAGAGCTGCGAGTGCCACGGCCGTGTCGTCGACCCGAATGGCACCCGGTCGATCATCGGCGCGCATAGTAAGCCACGCAATAGCACCCGATTGGCGGGCTGTGTCGATGAAATCATGACCGTCGCGCTCAGCACGAAGGGCCACGAACAGATCACCCGGCGCCACCTGACGAGAGTCCGTACGCACCCGTTCCACCGTGGCGCCTGCGCTGGCCAAGTCCAGGAACGCAGCGGGGTGAGCAGACGTGGCGGACACTATTTCTGCGATCGACAATCTCATCGCGGCCTGCCCTGGATGGCTTCGAGGATGGCACGTGCCACTACACGGTCGTCGAAGGGCAGTATCTGTCCATTGATGTCCTGACCCGTTTCGTGACCCTTGCCGGCCAGGACCACCACGTCGCCGGTACGGGCCTGCTGTAACGCTTGTTCGATGGCACTCCTGCGATCTGGTTCCACCACCAGAACGTCGCGTCGAGTGACCCCACTCACCACCTGATCGATGATGGCCATGGGATCCTCTGTCCGAGGATTGTCGGACGTGACGATGGCCAGATCAGCCAAGTTCGTGGCGATCGCACCCATCTGCGATCGTTTGCCAGCGTCCCTGTCTCCTCCACAACCAAACACCACCAACAATCGCCGACCCTGCGCCGTGATGGCGCGTGCCGCTTCCAGTACCCGCTGCAATGCATCAGGGGTGTGGGCATAGTCGACCAACACGGTGAATGTCTGACCAGCATCTACCGGCTCGAACCGACCCGCCACTTCAGCACGCCCCAAGCCTGCGGCCACCACGTCGGCGCCGATACCGAGGCGCTCGGCGACCGTCGCCGCCGCCAGAGCATTGGCCACACTGAACGATCCCCCCAAGCGCAGCACTACGTTGACGTCGTGCCAGCGGAAGGAGCTGCGTACCCCAACATGCACATCAGTGGCCAACGACAACTGAAACGATGTAGTGGGAATCTGGGCTGCGGCAAGCAGCAGTCGTCCATGGGGATCATCTGCATTTACCACCGCTTCATCAGCGCGCATAGTGGTGAACAGCTGTGCTTTGGCCCGAAAATACTGTTCCATGGTCTCGTGGAAGTCCAGGTGGTCTTGAGACAAGTTGGTGAACACCACCACTCGAAAATGGATGCCGTCGACTCGGTTGAGCACGAGCGCATGAGAGGTCACCTCCATCACTACGTGGGTGATACCAGCAGCAACGAACCCGGCGAGTTGAGCCTGGAGGTCGGTGGCCTCGGGCGTGGTTCGTGATTGGGTGAGCGTTCCAACGACCTCCACTCGCAGGCCTGCTTCATCCAAGACCGCGCCAAGAAGATGCGCGGTACTGGTCTTGCCATTGGTGCCCGTGATGCCGATCATCGTGAGCTGGTCGGATGGACAGCCATAGATGATCGACGCCGCTGGCCCCATTGCCTCACGACTATTGACGACGATGATCTGAGGCACCGCCGGACGGGTAATCAGCTCATGTTCCACCAGGAGTGCGGCGGCCCCGCGCTCAACTGCCTGTTGGGCAAAATGGTGGCCATCACGGCGTGAACCAACGATGCAACAGAACAACATGCCAGGGCCCACGATCCGCGAATCGTGCGTGGCGCCGACGAGCTGTACATCAAGCCCGGCCGACGACGATGCTGGTGCCGAAACCCCCGACGCAGTTGAGCAGGAGATAGCCCATGGCCCAATGCCGAGCGACTCCACGAGGTGAGTGAGAGTGACCCCAGTGTGGCCGCTCATTGGCACCATCATTCGGATGCCGCGGCGGTAACCGCAGGCGCCCGGACAGACACCGCAACGTCGGGTGTGGTGGCTGTCGGTGCCACCAGTAAGGGCGCCGCGGTTCTGGTGGCAGGCGCCGGCCCGGCAGGTGCCGACTCAGGAGGCGCCACCGTCGTACGCAATGGGTGTCGAACACGCGAAGGCGCCGGTGTTAGCGGTGTTGCAGGTGTTACCGGTGTCGCCGTTGCACTCCGAGGCGCCACCACACCGTTGAGCGCATCACGAGCAGCCTTGAGTTCAGGCGACTCCAGTGTACCCACGGATGTGGCCGGAAATGCAATGGAATCACCGCGCAACGGTGCGATTCGATAACGCTGGGCGGCGTAGCGCGCAATTTCACCGAAGAGCGGAGCAGACGTAGCTGATCCGTAGATGGGGGTGGGGTTGTCCAGAATCACCACCATGGTGAGCCGGGGATGGGCGGACGGGAAAAACCCCACAAATGACGCCATGTACTCGCCGTCGATATAACCACCTTTGCCGGGCTTCTGGGCCGTACCAGTCTTGCCGGCGATGTCGTACCCCTTCACCGCTGCGGACATACCCGTGCCGCTCTTGACCACATCGGACATCATGGTGCGCATGGTGGCGGCCGTCTCGGAGCTCACCACCCTCCGGGGTTTGGGGGCCACCCGATCGTGTCTGGTGCCTTGAGCATCTATCTCGGCTCTCACCAGACGAGGGGCGATGTACTCACCATCGGCAGCCAACGTGTTCACCGCACCGAGCAGTTGCATGGCCGTGACGGATACTCCCTGACCAATTGGTTTGGTGGCGATGTCCACACCGGACCAGGTGTCCGGGGTCGGCAAGATTCCACGCGATTCCTTGTCCGGACTGATGAGACCGGTGCGCTGCCCAAAACCAAAATCGACAAAGTTCTGGTACACCACATCCCGACCCAGCTTGGTGGCCACCCTGATGGTGCCCACATTGGACGAGTTACGCAGGATGTCGCTCATGTTCCACAGCATCGTGGGGTGGTTCTCGTCGTCTTTGAACGTCTTGGTGTAGTTCTTGAATGCCATGGTGTATCTGTCCGCCACGGACATGGTCTCGGTGGCCGTCATCACCTTGCGCTCAAGGGCAACGGCCATGGTGAACGGCTTCATCACCGACCCGGGTTCGTAGGCATCGATGAGCGGGGCGTTGTACGACGTGGGCACCACGGTACCGTCGGCCCTCGCCACCATCGACGACGATGCCAGCACATCGCCGGTAGTGGTCTCCATCACCAGAACGGTGCCGCGTAGTGCACCGGTCTGGATGATGCGAGCGGTGAGCAATTCGTCGATCCGGAACTGCAGGGCTCGGTCCAGAGTCAATTCAAAGCTGGTACCGCGAGTGGACGGAACCAAGCGTCGACCACCGGTTGGAATCTCTCGACCACCCGGAGCCAGTTCGACGAGCAGCTCGCCCGGCTTGCCCTCGAGCTGAGAATCAAATTCTTGCTCCAAGCCGTTCTTGCCCGCCAAACCCGGCCAACTGGTGCCGTTGTCCTCGGTATGGGTGGTGTCGCCCACACGGCCTATGACGCCGCGGGCCAGATCGCCAGCCGGATAGACACGCTCGGGTTGGTCCTGGAGGGCCACCGTAGACAAACCAATGGCGGCGATGCGTTGTGCGGTGGCGTCGTCGACCTTTGGGGCGAGCATCGCGTAGCGTCCTTCACGGGCAATGAAGGACTCCATAGTGGCCGCGTCTATGCCCAGCGCCGAGCTGAGTGCAGCGATCCTGGCATTGAGCTTCTCCACGTCGGCCGGATCGGATTTCACGCGGAGGGTACGAGTCTCTTGAGGATCCAGGATGACGTTGGCCACCCGTTGGTTCACGGCTAGCGGAACACCAGTGCGGTCGATGAGGTCGCCGCGCTCAGCCGCCAGGATCCGCCGATCTCGGTTGCCCGTGACAGCGCCCGTAGCGGTGCCGCTGACCTGCAGGCTGGCCGTACGCAAACCAAGCGCAGCGAAGCCCGCCACCACGATGGCGGCCAGGATCACCGATCGATACCGTCGAGTGGTGCGTGGTGTTCTTCTGATGGTGACCGAGCCCCTGGGGGCTGGCGGACTCCGGACTGCTCGTTGACGCAATAACTCACGCAGGAGTGGTGGCGCGATGGGTCGGTGTTCGACCCTGGGCGACTCGGTGGGGCGCACATCGTTGAGACCGGGGAACTCGTCGACAGCACTGAATTCCGCAAACAGATCGTGAGGATGTCCAGCCTGATCCGAAACGTGGCCAGCAGTTTGCGTGGAGGGTGACCAGGTCCTTGTCGCTACTCGGCTGCGGTGTCGGGTGCGCGCCGATGGGCGCGGTCGGGGCGACGACGCCGGTCGACCCGATCCGTGTACAGACGATCCGTGTACAGACGATGGCCGTGTGCCCGACCCCCGGCTGGGTACAGGCGAAGGGCGGAACGTCAACGGATCGTCACTGTCGAAACGGCCGTCGGCGGACCTCATCAGCGGGCCGCGCTGGTCGATTCCGACACCGGGACCAGGGGCGTGACGAAGCGGATCTTGTCCGGTGTCACCAGACCCATGCGCGCTGCCAATGCCGTGACTCGGTCGGGTGATTCCAACTTGGCCACCTGGACCCGCAGTAGCTCATGGTCGCGCTCGGCCCGTTCGAGATTCACATGGATCGTGTCCAACGCGGCTTGACGCTCCGCCAAGGTGGCATGGAGCACCACGGCCAGAAACGCCACACCGAAGATAAACATCGACCATAAAAAGGCGGTCAGCCGCCGACCCCACATGGGTGTGGGCCGACTCACCACGCGCAGATCAGTCCGCGCTGCCACCTCCGTGGTGGCGTCACTGTGCGCTTCGAGGTCCATGGACAACGCCAACGCAGTGGCGCCGATTACTGCATGAGTGGGTCCGCGGCCACCCGATGAACGACGACTGGCCACCGCTCGTTTGCCAATTTCGCCACCGTCGCCACCGTTGCCAACGCGCCGCGACGACACCGAGCGCGGCGTGTCTGCGCGGCTGGCGTCACCAGTCCTCACAACGCACGACGGTGGCGCCGTGCCGTTGGACCTGGGTCCGATCAAGCGCACGTTCGGTGCGCCGTCATCGAGATCGGCGATGGCGTAGATGCCCTGGATCCGCCGATCGCTGTACTTCGGCGGCGTGGAGGCCCGTCCGCTCCCCCTCGGTTGGTCGAACACCAGCGGCAATCGCCGTCCGCGCTCATCGGTACCGTTGGCGAACAGCAGCGCCCGGCTGATTGCTCGACGGTCATCACCGGAACCCGACCGGTACTGCTGTGTGCGGTCGATGAGTGTTGTTCGATCCCGGACACCGATCATCGGTTTGCTCCCTGTGGATTGCTGGTGGGTGTGGCGGTTGAGTCGAACTTCACGAACACACGGGCCAGCGCGCTGGCGGCGCGCCGATTCGTGGTGATCTCGGCCTGGCCGGGACGGGTGACAGACCTGCGCAACGCCCGGCCTCGGGGAAGGGCCCCACAGGTGCAGGGCAGCCCGGGTGGGCAGGTACAGCCACCCGTCTCGGCGAGACGGAGACGGTCTTTGACGATGCGGTCCTCACCGGAGTGGTAACTGATGACCACCAATCGTCCGTTGCCGATGAGGGAGTCGATAGCTGCGTCGACGGTGGGCCCGAGTACGTCGAGCTCGGCGTTGACGGCAATGCGGATGGCTTGGAATGAGCGCTTGGCAGGGTGGCCGCCGGTACGTCGGGTGGCGGCAGGAATGGCTGCGGTGACCACCTCCACCAAACGCAATGTGGTGTCCACGGGACGATTGGCCTCGCGCTCACGGACAATGGCCGTGGCGATGCGGAAGGCGAACCGCTCATCGCCGTACTGACGTAAGATTCTGGCCACTTCGTCTACCGAGGCCAACTGCAACACTTCGGCGGCGCTGAACCCGCTGGTGGGGTCCATCCGCATGTCGAGCGGGGCATCGGAGCGGTAGGAGAACCCCCGACCGGGCTCATCAAACTGGACCGACGACACCCCAAGATCGAGCAGTACGCCGCTCACCACCCGGCCACTGACCACTCGGGCCAGGTCGTCGAAGCGAGCCCGGACCACCTGAGCGCGTGTTCCGTACGGGGCCAGCCGGGCGGTGGCCGCGTCAATGGCGGCCGGATCGCGGTCGATGCCGAGCACCGAGAGATGCGGATGGGCATCGAGGATGGCCCGGGCGTGACCAGCCCCGCCGAGGGTGGCGTCCACCACCCAGCCTGCGGGGACGGGAGCAAACCAGGCCACCACTTCGTCACAGAGCACCGGAACGTGGGCAAACGCGGTCATCGACTGCACCACATCACGCCTGGTGCTCAGTTTGAGCCTGGAGGAACCGGGATGCGTACGTGGCATACGCCGGTTCGGTCCATATTTCGAAGCGTTCAAACATGCCGCTGAGGATCAGTTGCGTCCCCGGTTCCAAGCCCGCCCGGCCCCGCAGCCGTGCGGAGATGGCGATGCGGGACTGGCTGTCCATCTCCACTTCGCAGGCACTGGCGGCAAAGGTACGCAGCTCGTACTCCAACTGCTCGTTGCCCTTGGCGAGTGCCTTTTTCTCCTTCACCCGTTCTTCGAAGTCGGCCTTGGGCCACACTTCGATCTGCCCTTGGTCGCCCATGGCCAGATAGAAGACCCCTTGCAATTCGTCGCGATAGTTGGAAGGAACCACCACCCTTCCCTTCGGATCCAGGGCATGCTTGTAGCTGTCGAGAAACATGCGTGGTCCAGTGGGCTTCGAGAAAGGGATTTGA
>JANYHQ010000082.1 GCA_025358985.1 Acidimicrobiales bacterium | reverse complement strand
TGAAGTCGGGCGATGCGGCGCGCTTCGACGAAGACGGGTTCATCTACATCGTGGACCGCTGGAAGGACATGTACATCTCAGGCGGCGAAAACGTATACCCGGCGGAGGTGGAGAACGTCATCTACCAACTTCCCCAGGTGGGCGAGGTGGCGGTCATCGGCGTGCCCAACGACAAATGGGGAGAGGTGGGAATGGCAATCATCGTATGCAAGCCGGGCCAAGCGATGGATCGGCGCGAGATCATCGATCATTGCGTTGCTCGCCTGGCCAAGTTCAAGGTTCCCGCCAGCATCACATTCATCGATGTCTTGCCCCGCAATGCCACGGGCAAGGTGTTGAAGCGTGAGCTCCGTACCGAGTTCATCGGCACTGACGCACCCGCTATCAGCTGACGTATCGGCCAGTCGGGCGCCGCTGAGCGCGATCATGGGTCTATGACGCTGCCGGCAGTACCGCGTCCGCTCCCCCATCTGCCGGCGATCGACGGTCTACGCGCCGTGGCCGTGATGGCCGTGGTGCTCTATCACGCCGACGTGGCGTGGATGCCTGGAGGGTTTCTGGGCGTCGACGTGTTCTTCGTCATCAGCGGTTTCCTCATTACATCGCTGCTGCTTACCGAGTTTTCTGCGGTCGGGAGCATCAACCGTAAGGCATTCTGGGGGCGTCGCTTCCGTCGTTTGCTGCCGGCCCTGGCGGCGTTGCTGGGAGTGGTAGCCATAGTGGGATTGGTGGCCGATCGGAGGGATCTGGTCCGGTTTCGAGGTGACCTGGCCGCCGCCTCCACGTATGTGACGAACTGGTATCTGGCGCTGACCAAACGCAGCTATTTCGAGAGCATCGGGCGACCGTCACCGCTATTGCATCTGTGGTCACTGGCGGTGGAGGAACAGTTCTATCTGGTGTGGCCATTGGTGTTTCCCGTGATCATTCGGGCCGCCACTCGCCGAGGGTTCAGCCGACTACGAACAGCGCTTGCGCTGCTCGGGGGCGCCGCAGTGTCGAGCGTGTTGATGGCTCTACTGTTTTCTCCGAACCACGACCCATCACGGGTGTATTTCGGTACCGACACCCATGCCGCGCCCATCCTGGTGGGAGCAGCATTGGCCATTTGGTGGCTGCCGGTGGTGCGGGGCGTACGAGCCGTCCGTGGATGGATATGGCAGGTTGTAGGCGCGCTGAGCATGTGCGGATTGTTGGCGGTGATGGTGCTCACCCATGATTCAGATGGTTCTGGTCTCGACACCCATCATCGTGACGCGTGGCTCTATCGCGGCGGGTTTCTGGCCGTGGCGTTACTGGTTGCGGTGCTGATTGCATCGGTGACCCGCCCTGCCCCGGGACGATTGGGGATGCTGCTGTCAGTGCCGCCCATGCGCTGGTTGGGCGAGCGCTCGTACGCCATCTATTTGTGGCATTGGCCGGTGGTGGTGTTCACTCGACCGGGCACCGACATCGACGTTCATGGCTATCTGTTGTTGGGACTGCGATTGGTTCTCACTATGGCACTGGCCGAAGCATCGTTTCGCTTCGTAGAGCGTCCCGTACGTCGAGGTGCACTCGCTGTGGTGTTTGCCCGGTTACGTTCCGCACAGCGTATGACCCAGTTGGGCGCTTCGGCCTCGATTGTCGGTGTGCTTATGGTGGTCACCGGTTTGGGGCTGGGTGTGGCCAGGGCGGACTCCCCGCCGAGTGAGATCGAGGCCAGCCTGCAAGCGGGCGCGAAGGCACTCGACGATCACAATTCCCCACCTGCGCTAACCGAGCCGGTGGTGGTTACGACCGTTGCTCAACCCACCTCGATCGTGGCAGCGCCGGACACCTCCTCTACCCTTGCGGCGCCACCCACTACGGCGGTGCGGCCCCCCATCACCGAGGTTGACGTGCCCGTATACGCCGTTGGTGACTCGGTGATGTTGGGCGCCGCACCCACTCTCACCAAGCGGTTGGGCAAGCAGTCCCAGATCGATGCCAAGGTCAATCGACAGTTCTTTCAGGGGGCGCGTCTGGTGCGCGACGAGCGTAAGCAAGCAGGTCCTGCTCCCATTGTGGTGGTGCATTTGGGGAACAACGGCCGGTTCCCAGATCGTGAGCTCACCATGTTGGTGGATGACTTGGGTGACGTTCCGCTGATCGTCTTGTCGCATCTGTCGTCGCCTAACAGTTTTGCCGCCGGTGTGAATGCGCTCATCGACACCGTGGCGGCCACCCATGCCAACGTCGCGGTGCTGGACTGGGATGGGATTGTGGCGGCCAACCCGAAGATTCTCTACAACGATCATCTGCACATGCGCCCGGCCGGGGCTGCGCTCTATGCCGAAGCCTTGGTGGATCTCATTGACAAGCGCTGCATCCCGGATGCCTCCACCTCCGTCGCCATCCCGTCCACGTCCACGTCCCTTGTCCCGGGGGTGGTGGCGGTGGTGGCGGTGCCGGCGGTGCCGGCGTTGCGGCCGGGAATCATCGACCGATGTGGTGCATGGCTGCCTCCCGTTCCCATCCCCACCACTGCGGTCGTGGCCACCACCACCGTGGTGCCGA
>JANYHQ010000037.1 GCA_025358985.1 Acidimicrobiales bacterium | reverse complement strand
TTTCTTCGCCGGCTTCATCATCCTGTTCGCCCTCGAAGGCTGACCGGCAAAATCCGGCTGGACCGGTTCGCCATGCGCATGAAGGTATTTGGCTCATACCGACTACTAACACGCATCGTATGTCAGGGAGCTTGGACGATGAAACGATCGACAGATTGCATGTGCCTAGGCCCGTTGCTACGGGCAGACATCATGTACTGCTTTGCCCGGTTGTCCTGCCAGCCGATCGGTCGGGTCGGGGTGGGAAAGGCGGAGCGAGAAATGCCAGCAGTGTGACACCGGTGAGACCTTCGTTGGAAACGCGCAGCTCCTCATCGCCCCGGTAGAAGGCAAGTGAGCCTGCTCTGAACGCGACGGTGCCAGTTTCGGTTTCGAGAGCCGCCTCGCCCTCCACGGCGAACAGCATGAGATCAGATGAGCCGTGGCGGTGCGGCGGGAGGGCCTGGCCCGGGCTCAGTCTGATAATGCGGACGTTGGACTTCACACCCTCGATGAGCGGTTCGGCGATCAGTTGATTGTCGTTGTATCCCGGGGCGTCGCTCAAGCTGATGATTTCCACCACTACAGCATCGCGCCGAGCGAGCCACAGCCACGCAAGGTGCTGCCACCCCCCGATGTGGCTGTGCCAACCCTCATGCAGCCGACACCCGCTTCTCGACTTGACCTATAGCAACGTTCCGAGTTTCTGGAGCCGTACTCCCAAGCGGAATGGCGACCCTCCGCTACCGAGTCATCAGCCCGTCGAGATAGCAGTTGAGCTGTTGATGGGCGATGGCGCGCTCGTCTGCTGGATTGAGGCCGATGGCCAAGGGCCGGCAGAACCGGATGGTGGCCAGGGCGACATTGGTCGCCGTGACACCGTCATCGATTGCACCGTCGCGCCTGGCACTGTGGATCAGTCGGTTGAGCATGTCTCGTGCCGCGGCACGCTGATCGGGCCAGTCCGGGGTGTCGAGCAGCGCGTGGACGACGTTCACCACCCCGAGGCCCGTGTCGATGGTGGCGTGCATGTAGCGGCGCAACGCTTCGCCACCATTGGCTGACTCGGTGAGCGCATCGTTCCCGGCGTCGATTGTTCGGTTGAGCACGTCGAGAACTACGGCGTGAAGGAGTGTCTGTCGGTCGGGAAAGTGTCGGTACAGGGTGCCGATACCGACACCGGCTCGCTGGGCGACTGCGTCTCGAGCGGGCTCGCCACCAATCTCAAGGATCAGTTCGATCGCTGCGTCGAGGAGTCGGCGCTGACTTCTTTGGGCGTCAGCTCGCATCGGTGGGCTCCCTAGAGCAGCGTCAGTCACAAACGGAGTATATTCCTCCACTTAACGATTTTAGGGGACACGATGAGTCGGGATTACACCAAAGGAACCAAGTCGATCGCCGAAGCGATCGCAGAGTCGACCGATACGCACTTCGTCCCGGTGACGTTCGAGCGTTGGAATCACATCGAGGGGCCGTTCTTCCATGGTACGAAGACGCCATTCGAGGTCGACGATGAACTCGTCCCAGGTCATGTCTCGAACTACCACGAGGGGCGCACCTCAAACCACGTCTACTTTGCCACGCTGATCGAACCTGCCATCTGGGCGGCTGAACTGGCCACAGCTCTTGCGGGGAACGAGGAACGGGGCCGGGTCTATGTCGTTGCACCCACCGGCCCCTTCGAAGACGACCCCAACGTCACCCACAAAAAGTTCCCCGGCAACGTCACCCAGTCATACCGAACACGCCACCCGATGCGCGTCGTCGACGAACTGCAGAACTGGGAAGGCCATAACCCCGAAGCACTGCAGGCCATGCTCAACAACATCGCCCACCTCCAACAACAAGGGCTCGACGTCATCGAGGATTAGGTGGCGCAAGACCCGGTGACCCGCACACTTCGCTCACCCAAGAGCGCCAGCGACCCGCACACCCCCGGCGCTATTCGGGTGCCGAACCAATAGTCAATAGTTGTCGTGACGCATAATTCGGGGACTTTTTTCTTGTAGGTTCCTCACCATTTTGGATGGTGAGTCGCCCAGTGTTCGGTAGTGTTGTTGGGGCAAAATGGGGACCAGTGATTGGCGACTTCAAGGTGTTCGTCCAGGAACGGTTCCGCGAGCTGGTGCTTGCTGGCATGGAAGAACGTTGGGGTCACGCGTTTTACCCGGCCTTCAATTCCGGCCCTAACGACATCAGCTCAACGTATGTGTGGTGGCAACGTTTATGGCCATTACGGGGGCGGCGCCAGGGTTGGCGGTAAGTGCTACGTCGATGCCGACTGCGACGGTGGGTGTGTCGAGGTTGTCGGTGGCTGATTGCTTCGCCTTGGGGTTGTACCGGGCGGTCGCGTCGACGCGTCACAGTTTCAGTTCACCGCTCGCGTCTTTCGGTGACGAAGCCCGCGGCTGCTGCCTCGTCACTAGTTGTCGAAGTGGGTAACCGCCGCCGGGTGCGGTTTTTTCGCAGGCTTGAAGTCCTGCCGATCGTGTGGGCGAACGCGCGAGGATGGTTTGCGTCAGTCGGCGAACGGGATGGCCACGATCTCGGCGACCTTCTGCCTCGGGCCGACAGGGATATGGCTGGGGGGACAGCTGGCGCATTCCTTAGTTCAGCGGAACCAACGTGAACGTGATGTCGTATCTGACGAGCGGGTTGGTCGACGTACGGTGGACTGTCTCCCCGGCCGGTTTGAACGAGAGCGCAGAT
>JANYHQ010000716.1 GCA_025358985.1 Acidimicrobiales bacterium | reverse complement strand
CCTGCGTGCCGCAGGGTTACTCGGAGCCGTGTCGGTGGTGGAGACAACGGAGAGGTTGCCGGGACCAATGGTAGCCGTGCAACGCCAGCGAAACGCTCTCGTGGCTGGCGCAATCGTGGCGGTACTTCTGGTGGCGGGCCTCATCGGCTACCTGCTGTTGCGAGACGACAACAAATCTTCGGATTCCAACGTGCTGGCCGTAGACACCTCGGTTGCTCAGACCTCCACGTCGATGCCCCTGGCTGATGTAACGCCCACCACACTCGATCCGCAAGGCGTGACATCAGTAGCGCCCGCCACGATTGCCCCCAAGGCGACGCAGCCAGCGCCAGTCTCAACGGTTGTGGCTGCTCCCCCAGCGGCGGCCACAACGCAGCCGCCTGCCGCTCCAGTTACCAACCCAGCAGGGGCACTCACTGACGTAGTAACAACTGCGACCCGCTCTGCGACGTTCTCCCCGTACCTGTCCATGGTGGAAGCAGCGGGTCTCACCAACGAACTAAAGACACTCAATCAATCCACCGTTTTGGCTCCCACTGAGTCGGCATTCTCGGCGTTGCCGGCAGATGTCCAGTCAGCCCTGCGCTCCCCCGCCAACCGAGACACGCTCATCCGAATTGTTCGCTACAGCGTGATTCCGCAGAAGGTGATGCTCAACCAGTTCAGCACTTCACAGCTCAAATCGCTGGAGGGGTCTGCGCTGAATGTGGTGGTGGGCAATGGCACCGTGATGATCAACGACGCCACTGTCACTGGGCCCGATGTCTCCACATCAAACAGTGTGGTGCTGCATGCCATCGACAAACTGCTGATTCCACCGGGAGTGAGCTTGAAGGCGCTGGTATCCAAGCCCACAACGACCCCAGCACCTTCACCTACTCCTTCCACCAGTTCAGCCACAGCGCCAACTGCCGCGCCATCTACCGCGCCCACTACGACACCTGCGTCTGCGCCCACTACAGCTCCTGTGAGTCCCACTACCTCATCGAGGCCCACCACCACCTAGCGCTACCACGCGCCGGGTGAGCGTGCGCCTTCAGGCCGTAGGCACTCGTAGTTCGGTGCCGATATGAATGATGTTGGGGTTGAGGATCACGTCTCTATTGGCGAATGTGATGCGCTTGATGTTGGCGGCATTGTTGGCTCCGTAGTACGCCTTGGCGATTTTGCCTACCGTGTCTCCGGCCACAACGGTGTGGGTGAAAAAACCGAGATAGCCAGCGATGAGCGCCGTACCAACGGCAACGGGGACAACCACTCGAGCAGCGCCGAGCCCGGATGGATCATCGGGCTCGATTTCGAGGGTGACCACAGCACCGCCCGTGGGCGGTGTGGTCAGGGCAATCGTGAACTCGAAGTTCGAAAAGCCCATACCCAGGTGACCTCCGAACTGAGTGGAACCAATGACGATACCGTTGGCGTCACGGACCGAGGCGATACCGATCACACCCTCGAACGCTGCACCGATACCCGAAACCGAGACTGGGTTGTCGACGATGTCGTAAGCGCGTGGATGATGTACCCGCACGAGTGGAAACTTGGACATCAGATCCCCTTTCACCATGGTGTCACTTGGTTTCATTGTGCACGCCACGCCCCAACCCGTCTAGCACGAACGGTGGTCAAAAGGGGCAACTCAGTGGGATCGCGGTAGACCCAACACGTGCTCAGCAATGTAGGCAAGGATCAGTTCCTGGCTGATGGGCGCAATACGTGGCAATCGGGCTTCACGGAAGTAGCGCTCCACGTGATAGTCCGTGGCGTATCCGTAGCCTCCATGAGTTTGCACCGCACGATCGGCAGCGAAGAATCCGGCCTCTGCGGCGAGGTATTTCGCCAGGTTGGCTTCCTCGCCACACGGCTTGCCGGCGTCGATGAGTAGTGCCGCCTCACGAATCATCAACCCGGCAGCGCGTAACTTGGCATGAGCTTCCGCCAATGGGAAGGCGATTCCCTGGTTCTTACCGATGGGTCGGTCGAAGACCACTCGTTCGTTGGCGTAGGTGACTGCGCGTCGTATCGATGCAATACCGATCCCAAGCGCCTCGGCCGCCACCAAGATGCGCTCGGCGTTGAGACCACCGAGCAGATACTGGAAGCCGCGACCCTCGTCGCCCACACGGTCGTCGCATGGCACGCGCACATCGTCGTATGTCGTTTCACACGACGCCACTGCGTTGCGTCCCATCTTCGAGATGGGGCGAGCCTCCACACCATCAGCGTGACGGTCAACCAAGAACAACGTCATGCCATCCGTCGGCTTCTTGCACTCGGCCAGCGGCGTGGTGCGGGTGAGCAACAGGATACGGTCAGCTTCGAGGGCCTTGGACGTCCACACCTTGCGACCGTTAATGACATAGTGATCGCCGTCTTGCACTGCACGGGTGCTGATCTTGGTGGTGTCGGTGCCAGCATTTGGTTCAGTGATGCCAAACGCAACATGGAGCGAACCATCGGCCACGCTCGGCAGGAAGCGCTGCTTCATTGCTTCGGTGCCATGCATCACCACTGGGTGCATACCGAAAATTGATAGGTGCACAGCCGATGCTCCATTCATACACGCACCCGAGGCGGCAACCACCTCCAAGATGGCCGCCGCATGGCGGATGCCTTGACCCCCACCGCCATAGGCCTCCGGAATGGCAATACCAATCCAGCCCCCAGCCGCCATTTCCCGGTAGAACTCCCACGGAAAGCGATGATCGGCTTCACAGGCGGCCCAATAATCGTCGTCAAAGCCGCGACACAACCGAGCCACGGCCTCCCGCACCAGGGTGATGTCATCATCGATGAACGCGTCCATGTTCGACCTTACCCACTACATCTGTCGATTGGCCATGTCCGGAGAGCCCCGACATGTCTACGATCCCGGTATGGATGTCTCCGATCGCATCGAGCTGCATGAACTGCCGGGCCGCTACGGCGACACGATTGATGATCGGGACTGGGATGGCCTGGGTCGTATCTTCACGCAGGACGCTACGTTCGACCTCACCGATCTCGGGGTGCCGATGCTCACCGGTCTCGCCGCAATCCGGCAGTTCATGGACCTAGACGCTGAGCATCCGCTGACCCACATGATGACGAACATCTATGTGGATGAGCGACCCGATATGGTCACGATGAACTTCCGTATTGTGGCGTTGCGTAAGGGCGGGCTTGTCAGCACTGCGTCGTACTACGACATAGTTGTGAAAACCGCGCAGGGATGGCGAGTCCGTGAGCGCGTGACAACACGCCGACGTCGCAAGATCCCCGCCTCAGACTGATACCCCACTGATACCCCATTGAGACCCTCGAGCGACAAGGAGAGCCGTGTACGGATGGAGGATACGCCCTTGACTTTGCACGTAGGCGACAAGATGCCCAACGTCAACCTGATCGACCACAACCTTCACCCCTGGCGCATTTCAGACCAGGCCGGTCGGCCCTTGGTACTCGTGATGCACCGCCATCTGGCTTGACTGCCGTGCCAGGAACATGTGATTGCCGTGCGCGACCACCTCGACCATTTTGCTGACGCCACCATTGCTGTGGTCACGTTCGCCGATCCACATCGCCTTGCCGCGTATCGGAACCATCTTCAGTTACCGTTCTCAGTGCTGACTGATACCAATCGTTCGTTGTACAAGTTGTTCGGTGCCGAACGGGGTTCCCGACGCCAGGTGTGGTCGATGGGCACGATTCGGATGTACGCCCATCTCCTCCGTGCAGGCCGACGAATCCGCCGTCCCACCGAAGATGTCAATCAACTTGGCGCCGATGCCGTAATCGGTCGCAACGCAAGACTCCGCTACCTCAGTCTGCCGTCCACTCCTGACGCCCGACCGCCAATCAGCGAGCTCATTGCCGCGCTCGATTGATTCGCTACCCCATTTGCAGGTTGGTGCATTTGCCTTTGGCTTGGTGCAGTGGCGATTCGCTTCAACATCAAGGCCGAGAGGGTCGAACTACCCGCTGAGCGGGACTTTGTACCCTCTCGAGCTACTCGCTGAGCGGAACCTCGTTGGAGGGAGGCAAAGCTGGGACAGGCGGCGCAGGTGCCGT
>JANYHQ010000681.1 GCA_025358985.1 Acidimicrobiales bacterium | reverse complement strand
GAAACTGAACGTGGACGACGAACCGGAAGACTCCAGCTACACCCGTCAGGTAGGACTTCGGCTGCGCGCCGTGCGCCGTACCAAGCGGTTGTCGCTGCACGACGTGGAAATGGACTCCAACAAGGAGTTCAAGGCGTCGGTGTTGGGCGCCTACGAGCGCGGCGAACGGGCCATCTCGGTGCCCCGGCTGCAACGTTTGGCTAGCTTCTACACCGTGCCGGTAGATCAACTGCTGCCGCCCATACCGGCTGCTCACCAGGACGGCGACGCCAATGGTCATGAGCAACGAGGAAGCAGTCGCGGCATCACTATCGACTTGGTGCGGTTGGAGTCGATGACCACGCATGAAGCTGCTCTGTTGGGCCGTTATGTCACCATGATCAAGGCACAGCGTCACAGCTTCACAGGCACCGAACTCACGCTGCGTCGAGAAGATTTGAATGCCCTCTCCGTGATCTTGGATTCCGACGTGGAGACCGTCAAAGGTCGCTTGGGCTTGCTCGGTTTCGAACTCGTCAACTGATCGACCGCCTGACCCCCAACGGCAGTCCCCTGGTGGCGAGGTAGGCCCCGTTTTCGACGATCATCTACAGGTGTCATCGTTCGGCGTCTACGTTCACGTTCCGTTTTGCGCCAAGCGTTGTGACTATTGCGCGTTTGCCACGTGGACCGACCGTCATCACCTGATGAGTTCGCACACTTCGGCCACGCTCCGCCACATCGCCCAGTCGGTGGAGGCCGGAATGCCCGCTGCCACCAGTGTCTTTTTCGGCGGTGGCACCCCATCGTTGCTGCCGGGCGAACAACTCTGTTCCATCGTGGCGGCCATCCCCGTGGCGGACGGCGCGGAGATCACGGTGGAGTGCAACCCCGACACTGTGTCCGATGAGCTATTCGCGGCCTATCGCCAAGCTGGCGTGAACCGAATCAGCTTCGGGGTGCAGTCCATGGTGGACAAGGTTCTGCTCACCCTTGGCCGTAGCCACAACCGAGCCAATGCTGAGTTGGGGGTGGCGATGGCCAAACGGCATGACCTCACGTTCAATCTGGATCTCATCTACGGGGCGGCGGGTGAATCGATGGCCCAGTGGCGTTCTACCCTGGAGCAGGTTCTGGCGCTGGAGCCTGCCCACGTGTCGGCGTATGCGCTCACAGTCGAAGCGGGCACACCGCTGGCTGATGACTCATCTCGACACCCCGACGACGACGATCAAGCGGACAAATATCTTCTCACCACCGAACTGTTCGGTGCCGCCGGGCTACACAATTACGAGATCTCCAACTGGGCTCGACCCGGATTCGAGTGTCGTCACAACTGGCTGTACTGGATGCAGGGCGAGTACGAAGGCTTTGGCTGCGCCGCCCATTCCCATCGTCACCAGCGACGCTGGTGGAACGTTCGTACGCCGGAGCGCTATGTGGCGTTGTCTGAATCGGGGGAGTCAACCGAAGCTGCCAGCGACGAGATTCCCGCGGCAGAGCGCCGGATCGAGGGTCTGCAATTGGCACTGCGTACTCGCCTCGGAGTGCCTATCGATTCGCTGTCAGTGGGCGACCGTGAAGAGTTGCGCGAGTTGATCGAAGAACGTCCGGGCGGTCATGTCGGTCTCACTCCCGCCGGTCGAATGCTGGCCAATGAGGTCGCCATCCGCCTGCGTTGAGGGTGTAGTGGCACCCTGTGACTCTGGGCACGTTGTTTGGTGGTGCGATAGCTTCGCCGGGTGTCATCGACGATGGGGAACCAGATGAGTGTGAATTTCGATCGGTGGATCTGCGACACCGAGCCCAGTTCCCGATTCACGCTCTATACGCGGGCCAACGTCGGGGAGGTGTTCCCTGATCCGGTGTTCCCGTTCACTCGGTCGGTGGCCTTGTTCGATGGCGCGGAGTTGGGATGGCGAGACGCGTGGGAACGTATGGGTGCATTTGATCACCACGAGTTTCGGCCAAACGAGATGGATGTTCTCGGTGTTTCGGGCGGATATTGCTACCTCAACGCTTCCATCATTCGGCTGTTCGGGGAGCGAGCACCCGGTCTGTCGGCCCAAGACATGGACGATCAGTTCTTCGGCGCACAACCCGGTATTCCTCCGTATGTGGAACAGCCGGGCGACATCAACGTGGAAGCTTCTGATCGCATCGGAGCGTGGATGGGGATGGTGCTCTCCGCCACGGATCGGCCCGAACTGCTCGACGATCAGCGAGTCACTCGCCAACTGCGTGTCATGCGCCCCGACGTATCGGCGCTGTCAGATCAGGAGTTGCTCGATGCCAGCGTGTCGTTGTACGACACCCATTTCCGGCACCTGTTTGGCCAGCACCTTCATGCGACGTATGCGGCATCGGTGCCTGTAGGGATCCTGGCCGCGGTCACTGCCGCCGTCGGCCGCCCAGAGTTGATCACTGCGCTCATATCGGGCGTAGGTGACGTGGACTCGGCCGCTCCGTCCATACACATGTGGAGGTTGTCGCGGCTGGCCAAACGATCCTCGGCGGTGTCCGCGTTGTTTGCGGCCGGTACCTCAGATTTGGATCATCGTCTGCGCGCTTCAGATATCCCTGAAGTGCAGGCATTCGTGACGGAGCTTGATGCCTTCGTGCTCGAGTTCGGATCCCGAGGGCCCAACGAGTGGGAAACGGCGCGACCAACATGGGAAACCAAACCCAGCCTCATGCTCGCCGCCATCGATCGTATGCGCGCTGCCGATGATTCGGCTGATCCGTCACCGCATCAGGAGATCCTGGCTACCCGACGAATGACCACTGCCGATGAGGTACGGAGCATTCTTGTGGCCGCCGGAGTTGATGAGGCCACCACCATGCAGTTTGAAGCAGCGTTCGCAGCGGCGGCGGTGTGGCTTCCTGCCCGGGAGCGCACCAAGACCAACGTCATTCGCTTCACTCAAGAAGCGCGGGTGTTGATGCGCGAACTGGGACGACGAATGGTGGAGCGGGGCCTTTTCACCGATATTGAAGACTTTGCATTCCTGTTCAAGGATGAGTATCCGGGGTTTCTGGCCGATGGTTCGGTGTACAGGGCACGAATCGCCGAGCGCAAGGCGCAGTGGCAGGAGTTGGCTGTGCTCGAGCCGCAATTCGTGTTCGATACCGCCCCCGATTTTCCGGCCGCATGGGTCCGTCGGGACTCGGTGAGTTTTGACATCCTGCAGCCGGGCGACGTACTGCAGGGCATTCCGGGGTGTGTAGGAGTAGCCGAAGGGCGGGCCCGCGTCATCCTCGACTCCAACGATCCAAGTGCATTGATGCCCGGTGATGTGTTGGTGGCTCCTTCCACCGACCCCAGTTGGACCCCGTTGTTCGTGCCCGCGGGGGCTGTAGTGGTTGACGTAGGCGCCCCGCTCAGTCATGCCGTCATCGTGAGCCGGGAGCTGGGCATTCCGTGTGTCATTTCGGCCACCGGGGCCACCAAGAGAATCCCGGACGGGGCCATGATCCGCGTCGATGGCACCAGCGGCACCGTCACCCTCCTCTGATCAAGCCCACTGCGCTCGGGCGCAGTTTGTAGCCAGACCCGACTCAACGGCCCCGGAGCCAGGTGCGCCATACGGCATTGAACTCAGCATCGAACTCTTCAAAACGGTTGCGTAGACGTGGACCGGCCCACGATCGGGGAAGCAGAGGCTCCGGCAGGAGCGGGTCGGCTTGAAGGTGACGCAGGACAGCGGCATTGACAGTGAACCCAGCCGGGAGCACCTTAGGGTCAGATTTACGCAATCGAGGGAACAGGGCTCCGAGCTCAACCAATAATGCCTGTGCCCCCGTCTGCCATCCCCTCAGATCCCAGAGACGAGTAGCCAAGTCCGACGGTCTGTTCATCGGCTGGGCATTGAACCATCGGCACGCGGTGTCGGCAATCCCACGAGCGACGTTCTGGCGGTGACCGTCGAGGTTCGCAGGCCGCATCCACAAGCCTTCGCGCAACTCCGCCAGGCGCAAACGTCCCATGGAATCACGCAGCGCGGCACGATCAGCCGCCGAGCGGGCCTCGGAATCGATCACGGCCATCTCCCACCGCCCGTCCCACGCGGCACCGGCCGCGAGGCCCCTCCTGCTTTCGTCTTGGCGGCTCTGACGTATCAGTAAATGGCCGGCGAGGGCGTACGAGCCATCGTTGGTAGTGAGTTCACCGGCTGCCACCATGCGCGACAACGCCACTCGAACGGTTCCAGCGGGCAACTGAAACAGCGCGCCGGAGCGCACGAGGGCATCCACCGATAGTTGCGGGGGATGCGAACCAAGCAGCGTACTGGCCACCACTGATCGTGCTGTGAAGGGGCGGCGACCAACCGGCTCACTATTACGTTGTGGCGTCATCTGTCGAAGAAGTGTAATGTACTGATCATGGTAGCTACCATGATCCCAGACGCCGAGCTGCTCCCCGAGGTTCTTCCCACCGACCGTCTGGGGCCACGCGGCATGGCCGTGCCCGTGGTTCGGGCCCCGTTGCGCCGGATCGCCAACGTCCGCAACGTCATCACCGTGGCCAGTATGTGGTTGCAGACGTTTGCGGTGCTCTATGGCACCAACATTGCGGTGCAGCGGACGCACTGGTGGTGGCTGTGGATTGGATCATTCTTACTCATGTTGCGCATTCACGCCATGTTCAACATTCTCAGTCACGAGGCTGCCCATCGGCTGCTGTTCAGCAATCAGCGGGCCAACGACTGGGTTGGCAAATGGATGGGGGGTACTATCGCCATGGTCAACATGGAGGCGTATCGGCGAGGCCACATGGGCCATCACCGCGACGCGCTCGGGGTCAATGAGCCCGACCTCGTGCTGTACAACGGCTATCCCATCACGAGCACCCGGCTGCGCCGCAAGCTCCGTCGTGACATCACCGGCGAATCGGGACTGAAGCTGCTGAAGGCTCTGGGCCGGTCGGTGCGTAGCTCCAAGAGTCGTACGTCCACTTTGCAAATCATCGGTATGCAGATGGTTATGGCTGTGGTGCTCGGCATCACCATTGGGTGGTGGGTGTGGCCGGTGTTGTGGTTGGGATCGTGGATGACGGTGTTCCGATTGGTGAGCCGGTTACGGGCCATCGCCGAGCACGGTGGCATGGCCAACAGCACCGATGACCGGATCACCACTCATCAGGTACGCCAGGGTTGGTGGGCCAGGTTCTGGATGGTGCCCTTCAACACCGGATGGCATGTTGCCCACCATGTGGATGCAGGGATTCCGTTCCGCAATCTGCCGGCATTCCACGCCGAGTTGGTACGGTCCGGTTGGTTGGTACCGCAATTGGAGTACCCCAGCTACGTGGCGTTGTGGAGGCGGCTGGGCTCAGCAACACCAGCGCGCATAGCCTGACCATTATGTCGACATCGATCCTGGACGATGCTCATTCAGTTGCCCTCATTGCGTCGGAGTGGGCGGCTGAGTCAGAGTCCGGTCGACGCCTCGCAAGCCCCGTGGTCGAGGCCCTGCGCGATACGCAGGCCTTTCGCATGTTCGTACCCAAGCAGTACAACGGACCCGAGGTGGATCCCGTCACTGCGCTCGACGTGGTCATGACACTGGCGGCAGGCGATGGCGCCGCCGGCTGGTGCGCCACCATTGCCTCGCTCACCTCCCACGGTGCAGGCACCGTGGATCCACATTGGGCATCGGTCATCTTCGGTGACCGTCGAGCTATCACCGGCGGGGCGTTCGCTCCCACTGGCACGGCGGCCAAGGTCGGCGCAGAAACAGGTTCCGGTTACACAGTGGACGGACGGTGGGCGTGGGGGAGTGGCAGCCAGAACTGCAATTGGTTGTGCGGCGGAGCCATTGATGACGAGGGTGTATTTCGCCTGATGTTCTTTCCCGCTGACGAGGTCACCATCCACGACACGTGGGACTCGTCGGGGTTGCGCGGCACCGGCTCCCACGATCTCGAAGTCCGCCACGCAGTGGTACCCGATGGTCGCTGGTTGCTTCCCTTCGGAGCCAAGCTCCAGGTGGACTCGGATGTGTCTCGGATGCCCATGTACACACTCTTTGCTGGGGGAGTAGCTGCCGTCATGCTCGGTATTGCCCGCCATGCCATTGATGAATTGTTGTTGTTGGCTCCGGGCAAACGGCCAATGGGCTCCATGAAATCGTTGGCGCAAAGCCCGCTGTCGCATCACGAAATTGGTCGGGCCGAGGCCATCTTGAGTTCTGCTCGGGCGTGGCTGCGCGACGAAACGGCGGCGGCCTGGGAGTTGGTGCAGGCCGGATCGCGAGTGCCTACCGACCTGCGGGTGCGGATTCGGGCGGCGGCCACCCATGCCAGTGTGTCGGCCCGTCAGGCCACGGACATCGCCTACGACCTGGCGGGCGGTACGGCCGTGTATTCCAAGTCGCCCTTGCAACGATGTTTCCGTGACGTCCATACGGCAAGCGCGCATATCATGGTCACGTCACGCAACTTTGAGACGTACGGTCGCCACCGGCTCGGGTTGCCAATCGACACCTCCATGCTCTGAGCATGTCGCACCCGGTGCGCGCTTGGTAGGTTGCGCTCATGCTCGCTCCCGGTGACACAGCGCCCGATCTCAACCTCGTTGACCAACACGGAAACACTGTGAAGCTCTCCGCACACAAGGGGCGCAATGTGTGCGTGTACTTCTATCCGAAAGCAGATACGCCCGGTTGTACCACCCAGAGTTGTCTGCTGCGCGATCTGCAGGCTGAGCACACCGACGAACTGGGCACCACGGCCATCATCGGAATCTCTCCCGACACCAGTGCCAAACAGGCCAAGTTCGGTACCAAGTATTCATTGGGCTTTCCATTGCTGGCTGACACCGAGCATGCGGTGGCCGAGGCCTACGGTGTATGGAAAGAGAAGTCCATGTACGGCAAGAAATACATGGGCATCGAGCGTTCTGCTTTCCTCATCGATGGCAAAGGCAAAGTAGCGGAGGCCTGGTACAAGATCAGCCCCAAGGACACGCCAGCCAAGTTGCTTGCCGCCCTCACGTCATGACCGATGCAATTGCGCTGCCCCGGCCCGAGGACCTTCTGCCCCACCGTGCGCCGTTCCTGTTACTGACTGACGTGATGTCGTTGGAGCCCGGGGTGCGGGCGCATTGTCGCTGGCAGCTCAGCGGTGATGAGTACTTCTGGCCTGGCCACTTTCCGGGTAGGCCCACGTTGCCCGGCGTGTTGATGTTGGAATCCATTGCCCAGGCGGGGGCGTTGGTGGTGCTGGCAGACCCCCGTTATGCCGCCAAGATCCCGTTGTTTGGTGGTGCTGACAGCGTGCGATTCCGTCGCCAGGTGGTTCCCGGAGACGTACTGGAACTCGAGGTGGAGATAACCCGGATGTCGGCGCGTGCAGGCAAGGGCAAGGGACGGGCCCACGTCAACGGCGAAACCGCATGTGAGGGTGAACTGCTCTTGATCCTGGCGGATCGATAGGGTCGGTAAGGTCGCCGCCATGGAACTGCGCATCTTCACCGAACCACAGCAGGGCGCCACCTACGACGATTTGTTGGCGGTGGCCCTGTGCGCCGAGCAGCAGCACTTTGCGGCGTTCTTTCGCTCCGACCACTATCTAAAGATGGGTGCCGTCAGTGGCCTGCCGGGCCCCACCGACGCCTGGATCACCTTGGCTGGGTTGGCCCGTGACACGTCCACCATTCGGCTCGGCACGCTCGTGTCCTCGGCCACCTTCCGGTTGCCCGGCCCACTGGCCATTGCTGTGGCCCAAGTGGATCAGATGAGTGGGGGTCGGGTGGAGCTCGGCCTGGGTGCGGGATGGTTTGGGGCCGAGCATGAGGCGTATGGAATTCCGTTTCCGGAGCTGGGCGAGCGCTTCGATCGGCTGGAAGAGCAGTTGGCCATCGTCACCGGTCTGTGGGCAGCGCCAGCCGATGCGCCGTTCAGCTACCCCGGTACGCACTATCAGGTGGTTGATTCACCGGCCCTTCCCAAGCCCGTTCAGCGCCCCGGTCCGCCTATCATCATCGGCGGGGGAGGGCCCACGCGTACTCCGCGTCTGGCCGCCAGGTATGCGTCAGAGTTCAACATTCCGTTCCAAGATCTGGCGTTTGTAGAAAAACAATATGGGCGCGTACGAATGGCCTGTGAAGCCATCGATCGTGACCCGGCGTCATTGACATGGTCGGCGGCGCTCATTGTTTGTTGCGGTGCCAATGAGTCCGAAATCTCCCGCCGTGCTGCGTCTATCGGTCGAGAGGTGGAGGAGCTCCGCAAGAACGGATTGTGTGGCACCCCCGCCGAGATCATCGACACACTGGGCACGTGGGCCGCTGCCGGTGTACAGCGCGCATATCTTCAGGTAATGGACCTGGCCGATCTCGACCACATCAGGCTCATTGGCACCGAGGTCCTCCCGCACGTTTGATCGAACCTGGGCCCCCTATCGCGCCCGAGAATCGGTCTCAGCATCGTTCTGGGGAGTGATTGGCGTCTGGGGGACGCAATTCGCGCCCGAGATCCAACCTGAGAACACCTCTCGGGCGCGAAGGGCGCACTTCGCCCACTGTACGTGTTCGAGTGGGGTAGCTGGAATGCCGATATTTCGCGCAGGTAGCTGTTGGTCCATCCCGAATCATCTCTGAGGTCAACCCACGTGATGTGGGCTTTGCAGGCGCAATCTCGGATTTGTGCCGGCTGGAGCCAAAACCAGAACAACTGCTCGGACAATGCACCGATCAATTCCATCAATGGATAGATGGATGACAATGCCCGAACCGACCCGCCCCTGTTACTACCCCAACGCCCACGCCCGCACCGGTGTTGTCTAGGTTTCTGGAACCGTAGGTTCAGGGTGCTCAAGCTAGCGCCACGTTCAGTCGATGAACAACAGTGCAACTCGGTTCCTTGGCGATCGAAGTCAGTGGGTTGGCCAAGAGCTACGGCTCCGTCCAAGCGGTGAAGGACGTGAGCTTCACCGTGAGTGCGGGTGAGTGTGTCGCCATCTTGGGGCCGAACGGCGCCGGAAAGTCGACCACTGTGGAGATCATCGAGGGGTTCCGCACGCGTGATTCCGGCGAGGTCCGGGTACTCGGACAGGACCCGGCGCTGGCCGACGGTCACTGGCGAGCCCGACTCGGGATCGTGCTGCAAGAGTGCGGTTTCGAGGGGTTCTTGAAGGTGCGAGAAGTGTTGCAACTCCACGCCCGTTATTACCCCGCGCCGCGTGCCGTGGACGAGGTGCTGGCCCTGTGTCAATTGTCGGAGAAAGCAGACGCACGCGTGCTTCGCCTCTCTGGGGGACAGCGCCGAAAGCTCGACGTGGCGCTGGCCCTCATCGGCGATCCGGAATTGATCTTCCTCGATGAGCCAACGACTGGATTCGACCCGATAGCGCGGCAAGCCTTCTGGAGCGTGATCAACGATCTTCGTGCCTTGGGAAAAACCGTGGTCCTCACCACTCATTTCCTCGATGAAGCCGAGGCATTGGCCGATCGGCTGGTACTCATCATCGACGGTTGTGTGGCTGCTACGGGAACAGTCCACGAGATCAGATCACGATCCCAAGGCGCAACCGTAAAGTTCGAATTTCCTCGTGGACTCTCTGTGGATGCCCACAATGAGTTCATCACCCTTTGCACCAGCTTGCGGGCTTCGATGTTGAACCCTCAAGAAGCAGGGCTGCGTACCAACCAGCCGACGTTGGCCCTCGCTCACCTCACTGCGTGGGCGGCCAAGAGGAAAATGGAGCTCAGCAATTTGCGAGTCGAGCGCCCCACTCTTGAGGACATTTACACTGCAATGGTGCGGGAAGCCTCGACTCAAGGAAGTCGGATATGAAAGTGACAGGTGTGCACGCTCCGGTGATGATGCACCAGTTCGTTGCTGAGCAGAAAATGTTCTGGCGCGAGCCGACCGGAGCGGTATTCACTTTTGCATTCCCGTTATTTTTCCTGACGATCTTTGCAGAGCTCTTCAATCGTGACCGCGCCGTGATGCAGAAGTTCACCCCCACGATGATCGCCTTTGGCATCATCACCGCATGCTTCACCAACCTGGTGATCCTCATCACCATTCGGCGTGAAACCGGAGTATTCAAACGCAAGCGCACCACTCCGTTGTCCATGCATGCACTACTGGGAGGACTCGTGGCGTCGGTGGTGTTGGTGGCCATTGTGTTGTGCATGGTGCTGACCTTGATAGGCGCTGTTTTTTACCATGTACGGCCTACGCATTCGCCGCTAGCTCTGCTGATGGCACTTACTTTGGGAGCGGCATGCTTCTGCGCGTTAGGTGTGATGGTTGCCAACGTGACCCCGTCGGTGGAAGCCGCGCCTGCAGTTGCCCAAGGCGTGTTGTACCCGATCGCGTTCATATCGGACTCGTTCATCAAGGCGCCGTCTCGGTCTGTGATTCGTAGAGTTGCATCCATTTTCCCGGTACGCCATTTCAATGATGCCGTCATTGCCGCCTTCGGACATGGGCAATTCGCATGGCGGCACTACGCGGTGCTCATGGTATGGACAGTGGGAGGAGTAGCGCTGGCGGCGCGAAAGTTCCGTTGGATGCCCCGTTTGTCATGATGGCTCGTTACGTCAACTGTTGTGTCCTGCGTAAGTGGCTTCGTGACGCTTTTCGGGCCCGAGAATCGATCTCAGCATCGTTCTTGGGCGTGAAAGGGGTTGGGCGGCGAAAGGGGGTTGGGCGCCGGTCAGTGGGCGACGGGGGTCAACACGATGGTTCCGTTGTGGCCTCCGAAGCCGAACGAGTTCGACAATGACGGCCCCGGCTCCCATGGCCGGGCCTCGTTCAATACGAGGTCAAGATCAACGTGCGGGTCCACCTGCTCGGTACCGCGCGTGGGGGGAACTAGGCGCCGGTCGATGGTGAGGGCCAACGCCACCCCTTCGATGCCTCCAGCTGCTCCCAATGCGTGGCCGGTGACCCCCTTGGTTGAGGTGACGATGGGGCCATGGGATCCAAATACCTTGGCCATGGCCTCAGATTCGGCGGCATCGTTGAGTGGCGTGGAGGTGCCGTGGGCA
>JANYHQ010000734.1 GCA_025358985.1 Acidimicrobiales bacterium | reverse complement strand
CCGCCACACCCCAGTGAAAATGGAGAGCCGTCGCCGCTAGGAGAGGAGCGAACCGTATGCCGCAGCTACAAGGTTCGCCGCTCGCGTATCACCCACCGTGCCGTCGCCCATGCGGTTCATCATGTACGTGACACAGACCCGGTTTTCCTGATCCACCACCACCAGTGAGCCTCCCCAACCGCCCCAATAGTGGGTGCGTTCGTTGGGCATAGGGGTGCTCGGCGAGCTGAGTCCGTACCCGATGCCGTGGCGCAACTCGATACCCAGTACCTGATCGATGCCATTGCACTGCTCTTCGAACACCGCCTCGCAACCCTTGGCCGACAGCAGCCGCACGCCGCCCACCTCGCCACCGCAGGCCATCACGCTCTGCACCTTTGCGGCCGACCGGGCGTTGCCGTGCCCACCAGCAGCCGGGATCTCGGCCTCTCGCCACGCCGTCTCCCACGAACGCTCCGCTGCCATCTTGGGATTACCCAGGGTCCGAGCCGCAAGGCTGCCGGGTTCCACCAGCCCGTCGAGCCCTGTCGACGGGGGAATCACATTGGCCACCCGATGGTGATGCTCGGCCACCAACCCAATGTGGAAGTCGGCCTCCAACGGCCCGGCCACCTCCTTGGCAAAGAACGTCCCCACGGATTGGCTCGCCACCCGGCGTATGACCTCCCCCACCAAATAGCCCTGGGTGATGGCGTGATAACCCGATCCCTTACCCGGCTCCCACCATGGGGCCTGGGCGGCCAGCAGCGAGGTGACTTTTTCCCAGTCGTAGAGATCGTTGGCCTCGATGGGGGTCTCCCATCCGGAGAGTCCCGACGTGTGGCTCATGAGGTGGCGGACTTCAATTGTCTCTTTGCCGTTGGCGGCGAACTCTGGCCAGTAGTGGGCCACCGGGGTGTGGAAATCGAGCTCCCCCCGGTCGGCCAGGATCAACGCACACAACGCAGTCATGGTCTTGGTGGACGACCATACGTTGGTGATGGTGTCGCTCTCCCACGCCTGGGTGCGGGCCATGTCCTTGTGGCCACCCCACAGGTCAGCCACCATCTCGCCGTCCACCGTGACCGCTACGGAGGCGCCTACCTCGAAACCGTCATCGAAGTTGGCGGCCATGGCGGCGCGCACGGCTTCGAACTTGGCAGTGGTGGTGCCGTGGATCTCTGTCATGAGGGGACCGTACCAACTGAACTGCGGGTGTGCCTATCGCTGAGAAACGATGAGCACGTCACTTCTCGGAGCGGCGTCGCTGGCGGGCCCGTGAACCACCGCAGCAAGCGTCATGGCCACGGCCAAGAGCAGACCGGCAGCCGAGATCCGTGTACTGGTGGAGTGCATGTACTGATGATCGGGCTCGGTTGTGTGGAACCCGTGACTGAGTGATGACGAGCTCTGGAATCACCACTAGATCAAGGGTCGGGTGCTGGATTCGAGCCGGGGTTGCTGCCACGGGCTCACCCACCCGAAGCGCCGGCGTAGCCACCAGCCGAGGCTCAACGCTGTGGCCACAAATGCCCATCCCACCAGCACGTCGATGGCGTAATGCTCACCGGCGTACACCAGTGTAAATCCCATGGCCAGCGGATAGGCCAGCAATAGTGGACGTACCCATTTCCATACCACCGGCCACAAGAACAGCACCACCAGTAAAGCCTCAGCGCTATGCAACGACGGGATGGCGGCGAATGGATTCACTGTCTCCTGGCCTTTGGAAATAATGCGATCCATGGTGCGCAAACCCACCTGGGACCAGCCCCGCCCGGCGATGACCCGAGGGAACTTGTCGATCAATCCCTGCTGAGCGGCGTACCAGGGTGGTGCGGTGGCATAGAGAGCAAACACCACACAGGCCGAAAAGGTGATGCCGACAAACGACGCGGCATACCAACGCCACACCCGCTGACCGCGCTTCCACAGGTAGCCAGCAAACAGATACGGCACAAAGAAATGACTCATGTATATGGCGCTGACACCAACGTCGTACCACCGGATATGAACGGGGTCGAAGAGATGACGCTGCAGGATGGTGGTTGGAAGCTCGCCTAGACCAAGCACTTTGTCAGCGGTGATCTGGGGGGTGATGGCCACCGGACGATCGAGGCGATATCCAATACTGCGGGCAAAGTCGTAGAGGTACAGCGACAGCAGAAACGGCAGCCAGGACGCCAGTGTCACCAACAGCTCACGGCGTTTGCGTCCCACCAGCGTCACCGCCACGAGGCCCACGATCCAGCCCACGATCACTTCACGGTCATACGGAATGCGACCCACCACGTCGCTGACCTGCCCCGCCCCTGAACCGCCCGAATCTTGCGAGCGGGTATAGAGCAGCGAGGCAACGAGGTACATGCCAACCAGCCACCAGCGCACGATGCGCCAAGTGGGCTGTTCGATACCGAGCACCCTGGTACCGGCCTCGTCGGGATGAGAACCGGGTGTCGGGTGGGCACGTACGACATCCATTGGCGAAAGGTTAACCGCGCATGACAGCTGTCCGACATGCGCACATCGGGTGAGGACACGCCATCCCCGGGTTCTTGGGCCACGATGTAGAGGTGTTCACCGTGTGCACCCACTCCTCCGCCGACACCGAAGCCATCGGGGCCGCCCTGGCGCCGTTGCTGCGCGCCAGTGATGTGGTGTTGCTCATGGGGGAGCTGGGTTCCGGCAAGACTGTGCTCACCCGGGGCATCGCCCGTGCTCTGGGATCGAATGACCCGGTCACCAGTCCCACGTTCACCATCATGCGCCATCACTCCACCGACACGCTGACCCTCATCCATATGGACGCTTACCGGCTCAACGGGCCACGCGAGGTGGAAGACCTGGGCCTGTTCGAACTGCTCGATGAGGGTGTCGTGGCCGTCATCGAGTGGGGAGACATCGTGATCGAGGGTATCGGCCCCGATCATCTCGACCTGCGGTTCCATAGGGCCGATGACGAGTGGGCGGATGACGACGAGCGCACGGTTGACGTGGTGCTCTCGGGGTCGCGCTGGTCGGCCGACTCCGATGCAGTGCGAGCGGCGTTGGCCCCGTGGTCGGTGACACCGTGTTGATCCTCGCTATCGAGACAGCCACTACTGCAGTAGCGGTGGCGTTGCATGATGGGGATTCGGTGGTTGCCGAGCTCACCGTGGCGCAGGGTCGACGTCATGCCGAAACCTTGGTGCCGGCCATAGGGTTCCTCTGTGCACAGGTCCAATGCTCGGTAAGTGATGTAACAGCAGTAGCCGTTGATGTGGGGCCGGGATTGTTCACCGGCCTGCGCGTGGGTGTCACCACCGCCAAGACGGTGGCCATGGCACTCGGTGTGCCGTTGTTCGGCGAAATGAGCCTGTCGCTGTTGGCCCGCCAAGGTGGTCGACCCGGGGAACGGGTAGCGGCGGTGATCGACGCTCGACGCAACGAGTTGTACGTGGCCGTTTACGACCTTGATTCGAGTGGTGGAGTGGTGGAGGTATTGGCCCCCATGGTGGCGCCCGCTGACATGGTGCGCGGTGCCCTCGACCAGTGGTGCCCGGCCGACACGATCGTGGTGGGTGACGCAGTGGAACAGCTAGAGGCGTTCGCAGGCTCTGGGTGGTGCCACCTGGGCCCCCGTTACCCGTCAGCGGCCACGTTGGCGGCGGCGGTACTCCCCCGCATGTGCGCGGGCGCCAACCCGCACCCCAATGACCTGGAATTGGTGTACCTACGCGCCCCCGATGCTCAGATCACCTGGTCCAATCGCCACGGGGTGGCAACGTGAACGAAGTACGCATAGCACCCATGACCATGGCCCACATCCCCGAGGTCCTGGTCATCGAACAGGCATCGTCGGTACAGCCGTGGACCGTTGGAATGTTCGCTGATGAGCTAGAGCATAGTGACACGCGTACATACAATGTTGGGTTGATTCACGGTGTATTGGTAGGCTTTTCGGGCGTGCTGATCCAAGTAGGTGAGGCCCACATCACCAACGTCGCAGTGGATCCTGCTCACCGCCGTCGAGGCATCGCCCGAGTGTTGATGCTGCACACCCTGCGGTCGGCCATTGCTCACCGCGCAACGGCGGCAACCCTCGAGGTACGGGCATCCAATACGGGTGCTCAGCGGCTATATCACCAGTTTGGGTTTGTTCCTGCGGGTGTGCGCCCCGGGTACTACGCCGATGGCGAGGGGGCGGTCATCATGTGGGCAGAAGATGTGAGTGCAGATACTTATCGCAGCCGTCTCGATTCCATTGCTGTGCTCACGGAGCGTGTGTCGTCATGACAGTGGTTCTCGGTATCGAAACTAGCTGTGACGAGACCGCCGCGGCGGTGGTGCTGGACGGCCGGGAGGTGCGGTCCTCGGTGGTCTCCAGCCAAATTGATCTCCACGCGCGCTACGGCGGTGTGGTGCCCGAGATCGCTGGTCGGGCCCATGTGTCGCTCATCACCCCAGTCATCACCGAGGCACTGGAGTTGGCCGGCATGAATCACACCGGGGCGGGCATCGATCTGGTGGCGGCCACCATCGGGCCCGGGCTCATCGGGTCGTTGTTGGTGGGGGTCAGTGCCGCCAAAGCGTTGGCGCTGGTGTGGGGGGTGCCGTTCATAGGTGTCAACCATCTTGAAGCGCACTTACTATCGCCGTTCTTGGAGAACCCCGACCTCGAGTTGCCGTTGGTGACCCTGCTGGTGTCGGGGGGTCATACCCTCATTGTGCATATGGAATCGGCCACCTCGTACACGGTGCTCGGTTCAACCATCGACGACGCTGCGGGTGAGGCGTTCGACAAGGTGGCGCGCTACCTCGGACTGCCTTACCCCGGTGGTCCGGTCATCGACGCCCTGGCTCTCACTGGCGACCCGGAGTCCATCCGTTTTCCTCGGGCCATGCGCAACGAGGGGTACGACTTCAGCTTCTCCGGGCTCAAGACGTCCGTGGTGAACCATGTCCGTAAGCACCCGGACGTGGACAGTGCTGACGTGGCGGCGTCGTTCCAAGAGGCGGTGGTGGACGTACTGGTGGAAAAGTTGGGCCGCGCCGCCATACAGGTGCGAGCGCGGGGAATCGCAATTGGTGGGGGGGTGGCGGCCAATTCTGCGCTCCGAGAGCGGGTGGCCGCCCTGGGGCGTCGCATGGACGTACCCACCTATCTGCCGGAGCGGGCAATGTGTACGGACAATGCCGCCATGGTGGCGGGAGCGGCATGGTGGCGCCATCCCGTCGACGGTGACACTGGCCTGGACGCGCCGGCCTGGCCCAGCCTGCGGCTTCGTCGCTGAGCCACGCTGCGGCGCCCGAGGGGGCGGCTGGCACTCTCCCCCGGTGTTTGCCAGCCAGGTCCCCAGATGGGCTACGGTTGGCACTCGCCCATCGAGAGTGCCAGCCGGCGTCAAGGCGGTCAGTGCTCCACCCGGTAGCAGCGAAGTT
>JANYHQ010000732.1 GCA_025358985.1 Acidimicrobiales bacterium | reverse complement strand
TCTTTGCCGGGAGCCAGCGCAGTTTGTACTCCGGTGACCAGTACCAGTTCACCTACGCCTCCCTCGACGCCGAACTCACGCTGTCTGTTATTGACGCTGACCCGGCATTGATTGCGGTGGTGGTGGCTGGCTCCATTGCTTCGCCCATCACGGTTCGAGCCAAGCCCGGTGTGCTGTACGACGATGGCAACCAATTGAACCTGGTGTGGATGGAGGCGCCCCATACGCTCATGGCTGTGTCGAGTGCAGATGTTGGCGAGGCAGGGCTTCGTCAAGTAGCTGAAAGCCTTGCTCCAGTGGATGCGGCGGCGTTTGCCGTAGCCAAGGCGCAGGCCAAGGCTGCTGCTGATGTGCGCTCAGGCGGCTCCGGATCAGGCAATTCGGACGGCTCCGGTGGGGGCATCCTCAACGGATCCGGTTCGCCCGTAGGAGCGGGTCAACTCGATGCCATTGCGTGGGCTGCATTCGCGGCCCCGAGCACCGCCAATGAACGCTGCGTTCAGTTTGCTGCGGCTGACGTTCGCAGTGCCGTGTGTGTACCCCTGCCGCTATCGGACAAGGCCTTGGTGTGGACAGCGGCCGTGGTGGGAGACCGCCGAACGGTATTCGGCCTCACCTCGTCCAAGGTTGTAACCGTGGTGATGCGTGACCGGGCGGGAGCCGAGTTGGGTCGAGCGGCCACCGTGCCCTACACCGGCAATCCCACCCTGCGGCTTTTCGCGCTTCAGGTAGGGACCGCCGGCACCCTCGTGCCGGTGGTTGATGGGGCGGCCGTGGTGGTAGGCCTCGACGCGGTCGGCGCAGAAGTGGTGCCGGCAGTTCCGGTCAAGCCCTGATCTTCAGGCCTTCATGCCCCTGGCCTCGGACCAAGTCTTGCCTTTGTCCACGTCGATGTCGTGCGGTAGTCCCAAGACCCGCTCGGCCACGATGTTGCGCTGAACCGCCCACGTACCACCGCCCAGGGTGAGGGCCGGGGCAAACAAATAGCCGTAGTGCCATACGGGGTCAACGTCGGGGTAGAGGGCCCTGTTGAACTTCACCTCGGTGGGGGCCCCTGTGGCTTCCAAGGGGCCCGACGGTCCTGAACCGGCCAGCATGCCGTGGGCACCGGCCAGCGCCTTCGCCAGTTCCATCACGTGTTGGCCGTGCTCGTCGGCCATCAATTTCTGCACCGATGCCTCAGCCCCCGGCTCGCGTCCCTTGAGGCGTGACGTAAGCGTTCGTAGCCGCATGAGGCGTAACACTTCGGCCTCGATATAGAGCGCCGCAGTCCGATCACGCAGTGCCGGGTCGCGTAGTCCGCCACCCGCCTTCACCAACTCGATGAGATCAGCCGCTGACGGTCCGGTGCCCCACAGTGAGCCCGCGCCGGACAGCGACACCCGCTCGTTACCCAAGGTGACTTTGGCCAGACGCCAACCATCGTTTTCATCGCCCACCAGCATCTCTGCGGGGAGATGTACGTCGTCGAAGAACACCTGATTGAACGAGTGTGCGGTGGTCATGTCGATCACCGGTTGCATGGTGATTCCGGGCAGATCCATGGGGCAGATGAAGTACGAGATGCCGCGGTGTTTGGGGGCATCTGGATTGGTACGGGCGATGAGGATGCCGTACTTCGACAGGTGGCCGCCGGACGTCCAGATCTTGGATCCGTTGATGATGTAGTTGTCGCCATCGCGTACGGCGCGGGTGCTGAGACTGGCCAGGTCCGAACCGGAGTCCGGTTCGCTGAACAATTGGCACCAGAATTCTTCGCCGCTCAGGATCGGTGCCAGGTACCGATCCTTCTGCGCTTGTGTGCCGGCCATGAGCAGCGTCGGTCCCGCCCAGCCAATGCCGATGGCGTTCGACGGTCGTCGGACGCGGGCTCGGTGCATCTCGTCGTCGATGATGAGTTGATGGATGGGATCAGCTTCGAGTCCCCACGGTTTGGGCCAATGGGGCGCCACGTATCCCGCCTCGGCCAACTGGGTGTTGGTGGGATGGGGATGGTTGCTGAGCCACTGGCGCACGTCGGCGCGGCGGGGGTCGTCCTCGGCGGGAAGATCGAAGTCCATGGGGCAAACCTAGTGAGGAGCCCATGCCCCTTCGCCACTCAGCAGCCCCCGGTGCCATCGTCGGGGTGTGAGGGCGATGCCGCGAGCGTAGTCCTCGAACAGCCAACGGGCGAAGTTGGTACGCGTCCAGTTGCTGGTTCCACTGATCCGAACAGCACCCCGACATACCAGATCCGAATGCAGTAGCCGCTGCAGTGAACTCGACATGAGATGGTCAGGACCGAGATGGTCGAGCACCTCACGCTGGTAAGCCACCCGGACCGGTGCAGCATGGGGGCCATGGGCCACGATGGCTTGGGCGGCGGCCTCCCCCGTTTGTAGTGCCTGGCCGATGCCCTCGCCGGTGAGCACGTCACAGGCCAATGCGGCGTCACCCACGAACAGGGTCCGGCCGCTGGCCAACACGGCGTCGGTGACGCGCGCCGGAATGGGCCACGCCTTGGAGGGCGATTCGGCCACGGCGTGGGGGCCGAGGACATCTCGGATGCCGGGGCGATCCAGCAGCGCATCCCACATCGGCTTCATCTGCTTGGTGGCAAAGCCCGGAGTGCGTTCGATGCCGAATCCCAGATTCACTCGGCCACCGGGGAGAGGGAAGCACCAGGCGTATCCGGGCAGAAGTTCGGGTTCGAACCAGATCCAAAGACCCCGTGACGCTTCCGTGGTGACGTTGGTGAAGTATTGGCGGTAGCCGTGCCATTCGCCCAGATAGGGTTGGGTGGGTCCTCCCTTGACCGGGCCGGCCAGCAACTTGCGAAGCGGTGACCACATCCCGTCCGCCCCGATGGCGAAGGGGGCAGTGATCACGCCAGTACTCCCGGCGGCGCCCTGTACCTCGATGCGCACACCATCATGATCCTGGGTGGCGCCGGTCATCGCATGACCGTCGAGCACCTCGGCCCCGGTGCCGCGGGCCAGTTCTACCAGGGCGTTGTCCAAGTCGATCCGCGTGGCCACGGCGGCGAACAGTCCGTGGTGGCGGGGGAGGGGAAATCGGAGCACTCGCCGTGACGACGACGAGATCCAGATGTCCTCCACCGGCTGCCAGCTGGGGATGGTGGTGGGGTCAAGGCCCAAGGATTGGAGCCGTCGTAGGGCTCCGGTGGTGAGCCCGTCCCCACAGCACTTGTCTCGGGGAAAGGTGGCTTTGTCCACCACCACCACCCGCTTTCCGGCCTTGGCCAAGGTGATGGCGGCGGCGGTGCCGGCCGGGCCCGCTCCCACGATGACCACGTCTGCAACTTGCTCACTCACGTATTCAGAAGGTACCGGCGTGGCGCCCCCTGCGGGTACCCGGGCTGGCGAGGGCCGGGAGGGTCTATCGAGGGCGGCGCAGCATTTTTCCAACATCATGCAAGGAAACGCCGATTGGGGAGTGGGGTCGGTTGGAAAGGGGAGGTCGCTTGTGGCGAAGACTTCCCGCGCTGATGTTGGAAAAATGGTGCCGAGAGGTGCGGACCTCCTCCAAAAAATTGTCAGAGGGCGTCCACCACAATCACCACATGAGCACCGCCACCGCCCCCACCGCCCGGTCCCACAGCAACCGGCCCCCGTCATGGATACCCCGACGGGGTCACCCGCTCACCGGCCCGGCCATTCGCCAAGCCACCCTGCTGGTACTGCTGGCCACCCGACGCACCATGACTGTGCCTCAGATTCACCGACTGCTGTGCAACCGAGGTTCACCCGTGGCCAGCACTGATCCCCATGAGGCGATCAGAAGGGGCTTGGCCATCGAAGTAGCGCGTGGCCGGGCTCGCCGCCAGGGGAGGGGCCGCTACGAAGCGGGCGTCGTCCCGAGCAGTAGTCGCTACTTGTTGGCCGACCGGTTCCCCTGGTTGGCCTGAGGAGTTTGGACCAGCAACACGGCGGCGGCGTCGGCGGTCTCAACGTGCCAGCGGGGATCTTTGCGCAGAACCTTCAACAGACCATTGGCCGGCGGCATCAATACTCGGTCGATACCCCGGCGCGCCATCTCGGCCCGCCAGTCGCCTTTCATTGAAACCATGCGCACATACTGATCCATATACGCGTCGCCGTACATGTCGGGCCGTCCGTCGACATATACGCGAATGTCGTGGGAGATGAGCCATCCGCCGAAGTTGTAGTGGTTGAGCAGATGACCACCGGGATGAGCGCTGAGCCATTGCGCAGCCGCAGGTGACTGGGTCTTGGCCTGGGCCGCAGTGGTGGCCCCCACCCGTAGGTCGCCGGTGGTGAACACCATGAGGGCCACAATCGCCAACCCCAGGAACGATCCCACGATTCTGGTGGCCTGCTGCGGGGTGACATCGCGACGAGCTCCGGGAGCATTGGCTCGATTCGTCCGCTTGGCCGCCAACCGGGCTTGGCGAGCCTCGAACGCCACGTCGTCTCTGCGGGTGAATGCCGTGGCAACAATAGGCGCGCAGATGATTGCAGCGAGAGTGATGTTGCGCACCGATTGGATGCCCAGTGCGCAGAACGGCACCATCAAACCGAGCTCAGTGACACCGAGATAACGACGTCCGCGCACCAACGCCAACACGGTGAGTCCCACCAAGAGGGCAAAGGGCCAGAACTGGGGATTGCTGAAACGAGGGGCGAACCATTCACCCACGTAACGGGTGGAGGCGTTGTTGCCCAGATAGGTGAACGGATACAGCAGTCCGGCCAAACCATTGGGGGTCACCAACGTGGCCAGCGTGCAGGCCACCGCCAGCCCCCAAATGGCCGTCACATCTCGGCCCGTCCGGACCGTCCGTCGTCCACGCAACTGTATGGCCAACCCCGGCGCAAAGTGGAGTGACACCAGCGTCTCCAACGTGGTGCCAATGGCGAAGATGATCACGATGACCAGTCCAAAGATGAAGCCGCCATGCAGGTTGGCCCATAACAGACACATGGGTACCAACTCCCACGGCACCCGCTTCGACAGACCGACATGCCAGCGTTGCAGTCGCTGCATGGCCACCGCGCTCAGCAGCAACGACAGCATCTGCGGACGCACTCCCCAGGTATGCACCGACGACAGCGCCGCCAAGGCCATCATGAACCCCGACCATCCGGCCCGGGCACCCAGGTTGCGGGCCGTGCGATACACCACCAGCCATCCCAGGGTGATCACAACGGCCGCGCTCAACACCAGTGCGGGCCAGTTACCGAGCCGGTACAGCCCGTGGAACGCCACCTCGGTGAGCCACTCATGGGCGATCCAACGACGACCGGGGACGGTCCACGAAAATGGATCCACCCGGGGCACATGGTGGGTACGCACAATGAGGCGCCCGGTGGCCAGATGCCAGAACAGATCCGGATCCACGGCCGGGGCCACGGCCACGGCAAACACTGCGGCCAAAACGGTGGCCAGTCCCCAATGGCGGATACCGACCCGTTCTGTTGCCACATCGGTCGACCCCACCGATGCGACTGCCAGTTGCACGGCGCCAATGGGCAAGGTGGGGCTACTCATCCGTGCAGTCATCGGCATGTCGAGAAAACGACTGGATGGTTTCTGATCGGGTACTGATATGTTTCAGTTTCTTCCGGGCCAACGTTGTCCCGGGAGACGCCCGAATCGTCCGTTCCATTCGTCCGTCTTCCGGAGATGCCCCATGCCCAATCCGTTTTCCGCCAGCCTCCCCCCGGCGCAAGGTTTGTACCGCCCTCAAAACGAACATGATGCCTGCGGCGTCAGTTTCGTGGCCAACATCAAGGGGGTGCGCTCGCACGAAATTGTGCAGCAGGGACTCCAGGCACTGTGCAACATGGAGCATCGCGGCGCCAGCGGGGCCGAGGTCAACACCGGTGACGGCGCCGGCATCCTCATCCCGATGCCCGATTCGTTCCTCCGGGCGATACTGCCGTTCGACCTGCCCGAACCCGGTCGCTACGCCGCAGGCATGGTGTTCATGCCGCAGGACCAAACCGAGGCCGACGCGGCAGTGGCGCGCATCACCCGCATCATCGAACAGGAGGGTATGAAGACCCTCGGCTGGCGCTATCTGCGGGTAGACGATTCCGGTATTGGGCCGTCGGCGCGGGCGGTGATGCCGCAATTCCGTCAGCTGTTCATCGGTGGTATCGACCCATACCTGGCCGATATGGCGCTGGAGCGGCGGGCCTATGTGGTGCGCAAACGGATCGAGAACGAAGTCCCCGGCGTCTATTTTCCCAGCCTCAGCTATCGCACGCTGGTCTACAAGGGCATGCTCACCACCGGTCAACTCGGGGCGTTCTTCGGTGACCTGCGCGATGTTCGGCTCACGTCGGCCATTGCCTTGGTGCATTCACGATTTTCCACCAACACGTTTCCCAGTTGGCCGCTGAGTCACCCGTATCGCTATGTGGCTCACAACGGCGAGATCAACACCGTGCAGGGCAACCGCAACTGGATGCATTCACGCGAGGCCCTGCTCAAGAGCGACCTCATCCCCGGCGACTTGGCGCGCCTGTTCCCCATTGCCCAGCAGGGTGGGTCGGACTCGGCCAGCTTCGACAACGTGCTGGAACTGCTGCATCTCGGTGGTCGCTCACTGGCCCATGCGGTGCTCATGATGATCCCCGAAGCATGGGAGAACCACGCCACCATGAGCGCGGAGCGCCGAGCGTTCTACCAGTACCACTCGGCCATCATGGAACCGTGGGACGGACCCGCATCCATTGCTTTCAGCGACGGCACAGTGATCGGGGCCGTACTGGACCGTAACGGTCTGCGCCCCAGTCGCTTCTGGGTCACCTCCGACGATGTGGTGGTGATGGCATCCGAGGTGGGAGTGCTCGACATCCCCGCCGACAAGGTGGTCCGTAAGGGTCGTTTGCAACCCGGTCGTATGTTCCTCATCGACACCGCCCAAGGCCGGATCATCGACGACGAAGAATTGAAGCACGACCTGGCCACCGATCACCCATATGAAGACTGGCTACATGCCGGTTTGTTGCATATCGATGATCTGCCCGCCCGTGATCATGAGGTGTGGGGTCATCAGTCGGTACTGCGGCGCGAGCGGGTGTTCGGCTACACGCTGGAGGAGTTGAAGCTGCTGGTGCTCCCCATGGCCCGAACCGGGCAGGAGGCACTCGGCTCCATGGGTACCGACACGCCCATTGCGGTACTCAGCGACAAGCCGCGGATGCTGTTCGACTACTTCACGCAGTTGTTTGCCCAGGTCACCAATCCGCCTCTGGATGCCATCCGCGAAGAGTTAGTCACCAGCCTCGGCAACTCCATTGGCCCGGAGGGAAACCTGCTGCATCCAACGCCGGCCAGTTGCCGCCAAATCTCCCTGTCGTCCCCCATCATCGACAACGATGATCTGGCCAAGTTGGTACATGTCAACGACGACGGCGACATGCCCGGTTTCGTGCCCCATCGCGTACTCGGATTGTTCCCTGTCGCCGAAGGCGGCGAGGGACTATGTCGGCGTATCGAAGAGGTGCGCGCCGAGGTGAGTGCCGCCATTGCCGCCGGGGCCAAGCTCATCATCTTGTCCGACCGCGACAGCAGTGCGGAACTGGCGCCCATCCCATCGCTGCTGTTGCTCGGTGCCGTGCATCACCATCTGATTCGGGACAAGACGCGCTCCAAGGTGAGCCTGGTGGTGGAGAGCGGCGATTGCCGCGAGGTGCACCATGCGTGCCTGTTGGTGGGCTTCGGGGCCTCGGCCATCAACCCGTATCTGGCCATGGAAGCCATCGAGGACATGGTTGCTCAGGGCGAGTTGCAAGCCGACCCCAAAAAAGCTGTGTACGCATATCAAAAGGCACTTGGTAAAGGGGTGCTCAAGGTGATGTCCAAGATGGGCATCTCCACGGTGGCTTCGTATATGGGGGCGCAGGTGTTCGAAGCCATCGGCTTGTCCCAGGAATTGGTGGATGAGTACTTCACGGGCACGGTGAGCCGTCTCGGGGGAGTTGGCTTGGACGTGTTGGCAGCCGAGGTCATTGCCCGCCATGCCAAAGCGTTCCCCACCCGCACGTCATCTCGGGCCCATCGTCAACTGGAGTGGGGGGGTGAATACCAGTGGCGACGCGAGGGTGAGTATCACCTGTTCAACCCGGACACGGTGTTCAAGTTGCAGCACGCCACCCGCTCGGGCCGCTACGAAGTGTTCAAGGAGTACACCCGTCTGGTGGACGATCAGGCCAAGCACCTGGCCACGCTGCGGGGTCTGTTCGAGTTGCGGGTAGGGGCCCGTCCCGCCATCTCCATCGACGACGTGGAACCGGCCGAAGCCATTCTCAAACGGTTCTCCACCGGCGCCATGAGTTACGGGTCCATCAGCGCCGAGGCCCACGAGACATTGGCTATCGCCATGAACCGGATGGGGGCCAAGTCCAACACCGGTGAGGGAGGCGAGGACGCGGAGCGCTTTGTGCCCATGGCCAATGGTGACTCCAAGCGCTCGGCCATCAAGCAGGTGGCCAGCGGCCGTTTCGGGGTCACCAGCGAGTATTTGGTGAATGCCGACGACCTGCAGATCAAGATGGCCCAAGGGGCCAAGCCCGGCGAGGGTGGGCAACTCCCCGGCCACAAGGTGTATCCGTGGATCGCCAAGACCCGTCACTCCACGCCGGGCGTGGGGCTCATCAGCCCGCCCCCGCATCACGACATCTACTCCATCGAGGATCTGGCGCAACTCATCCACGATCTCAAGAACGCCAACAACCAGGCCCGGGTCCACGTCAAACTGGTGGCCGAGGTGGGCGTGGGCACGGTGGCCGCCGGTGTCTCCAAGGCCCATGCCGATGTGGTGCTCATCAGTGGTCACGACGGTGGCACTGGTGCATCACCGTTGACATCGTTGAAGCATGCGGGCGCGCCCTGGGAGTTGGGCCTGGCCGAAACACAACAGACGTTGCTGCTCAATGGTCTGCGCGACCGCATCGTGGTGCAGGCCGACGGGCAGATGAAGACCGGTCGCGACGTCATCATTGCGGCCTTGTTGGGGGCAGAGGAGTTCGGCTTCGCCACCGCTCCCTTGGTGGTCAGCGGTTGCATCATGATGCGGGTGTGTCACCTCGACACGTGCCCCGTGGGGGTAGCCACGCAGAACCCGGAACTACGCAAGAAATTCAGCGGCAAGCCCGAGTTCGTGGTCACCTTCTTCCAGTACATTGCCCAAGAAGTACGCGAG
>JANYHQ010000590.1 GCA_025358985.1 Acidimicrobiales bacterium | reverse complement strand
GCTGCCTCCGCTCCAAGCGCAGGAAAGTCTCGGCGAATCTCGTCGCGAACGTTTTGCGCGATTGAACCCTGCGCCTCCCAACCGGCACCCGAGAGCGCACCCGTCAGCGTGACGGCGAGCGGAGCTGCACATACAACGATGGCGGCCCACACCAAGAGGACCCACCGCGAGTGTCGAGCCGAGTAGCGGCCGATCCGGGCCAAATGGCCAACCGTTTCAACCGTGGGTGGATTGCTGGCAGGAGAGAGGAGGGGGTCGATCATGGTTGGCATGAGTGAACTCGTTTCGAGAATGGGCGCGGCCGAACAGGGCCTGGGCAGAGTTGCGAAAGGTGGCGCCCGGTGTCGGGCGGTGTCGGGTATCCGTGTCGGCGGTCAGGCCAACTTGGTGAACATCTTTTCGACGTCGGAAATGTCGTACCCTTCCGTCGCAGACCGCTCGGGATCCTGAATACACCAGGTCAGACCGGCGGCCACCAAGGTGAATCCGGCCTATTCCAGCGCCTTGTTGGCGGCTGAGAGTTGCGTGACGACTTCGCGACAGTCACGCCCCTCGCTCAGCATCTGCTCGATACCTCGGACCTGACCCTTACTCGACGCAAGCGGCGGATCCATCAGCAACGGTGTCCTCAGGAAGCTCCATAACGCCATGTTACAGATACCCCCCCGGGTTAGTCAAGTATACCCCCCAGGGTACCCTGCTTCACTGTTGGCGCCATCGGCGCGGAACGCCACAGCGTTGCGCCCAGTCCAACTGCTGCTTCCAATCCAGCCACCAAGAATGCCAACTCAGGGCCACCCCGCACCAACAGCCACACCGGCCACTAATGATCCGACAACAGCACTCGCGCCGTCGCAGTAGGTGACCCATAGCGTTGCGTTGACAAGATCCCCGACGTAGAACGGAGACTCGGCGCGCTGCCAGTGATCGGCGGCAACACCTGCGCTGCTGCGCCGTTCATCGAAATATGCGGCAAAGCGGGTATGCAATTCTTCGCGGCGATCGAACGACATCGACTCGTAGACAGCTTGCCGGTAGAGGTCGTGCGAAAACCGAACGGACGTCGCCTTCTCGATGTTGATGGTCACGAGATGTTGCGCATGGACGGCAGCGATCGATCGAGCAACGGCTTGCTCATCGAGTGCCAGCACCGTAGCGAGAAGCAAGGTAGACACCGACGTCCCCGCCGCTGAGGCCGCATGCAACACCAGGGTGGCCGCCTGGTTCAGTTGTGCCATTCGTCCGGCTGCGAGAAGAGAGACCCGGGAGGGGACGCCAGCAGCGAGCAGCGCTTCGTGCGAGGCGAGGTCGTCCAATACCGCGCCAACGAGAAGCGGGTTGCCGCCGGTCTGGCGGTGCACGTCAAACGCGATTCGGTCCGACTTGGCAACGCCGAATCGGGTGCGCGCCAATTCGGCGACGCCCTCACGGCGAAGTCCGGCGAGCGGAACGCTCATACAATGCTGGTGTTCGATCGCTTCGGCGACCAGACGCTGCCATGGGCCGGTATCAGAACGAGCGGCCACCACGATGGTGAGCCCGCCGGGCCACTCACCATCCATGAGGTGCCCGAGAACCTCGATCGTCTCGATGTCCGCCCAGTGAAGATCGTCGATCATGAGGACCATCGGGCTGCTGCCGGCATGCCATCCCAGCTCCGCCAGTCGGACCGCCTCGGGAGCAGCGAACTCGTCGACCGCGAACTCGTCGAACGGCACGCCGCGCGATATCGCGGTTGCCGTATCCAACACACCAAGCGCGCACTGGTGTTCCCCGGTACGGATCATCTCGATGGCTGTTGCCCGATGTTTGGTCGACGCAAGTCGAGTCGTCCAGGGCGAGACCTCGACGCGTGCGGGGCGAGCCATCAACTCGTAGGACGAGCTCTGATTGGGACCGGCTTCGATGCCATGTGGACACTCTTCTTCGGAGATGATGAGGTTCGGTGCTTCGACGTTGGCGCGAACCCGGGACCGGGTTTGGCGATGGTCTGGCGGACGTCGATCGGTTGGTGGCATTCGTTGCAGACGACTTCGGCGTGCATGTCGTGGCCGCAGGCCGTGTGGTGGAGCACGAGTGGTGTGCCTTCGGGTCCGGTGAGCCATTTGTCGCCCCAGGCGGCCATGGCGGCGAGAATGGGGTACACCTCTCGCCCCTTGTCGGTGAGGCGGTACTCGTGGCGCAGCGGTCGTTCTTGGTATGGGACCCTAGCGAGCAGGCCGTCGTTAACCAGTCTGTTGAGGTGGGTAGTGAGGATGTTCCGGCCGATACCGAGCGTTTTGTTGAAGTCATCGAATCTGCGGGTTCCGAAGCAGGCCTGGCGGATGATCAGCAGAT
>JANYHQ010000504.1 GCA_025358985.1 Acidimicrobiales bacterium | reverse complement strand
CTACTGCTTCATCATCGACCTGGAAGGTCACATCGCCGATGAGTTGGTGGCCGACTGTCTCCGCAACCTGGCAGCCAAGACCGCCGAGGTCAAGATGCTGGGGTCATTCCCGGCGGCCGGGGATCACGGGCCGGCCAAACGGGTGGAAGCCACCGAATCGTGGGACCGGGCATCGGTCTGGCTGGAGAGTTACCGGGACCAAATCAGCCGAGACCAAATCAGCTGAGCAAACTCGGCCAAGCGTCGAGCTCGGCGCGGGTGGGCGGGTCGGCGCCGGCACGGGTACAGGTGATGGCCGCAGCGGTGGCCGCAAAGGTCATGGCTTCCACCCAGTCGTCATCGCTACGAGCGGCCAGATCGGTGGGCACATGATGTCCGTGTTCCACCAGCCACGTCATGAGCGCGCCCGCAAACGTGTCACCGGCCCCCACGGTGTCCACCACCTCCACGCGTGGAGCGTGCACATGAACGGCGGTGTGGGACAGGCGAATCAGGTGGGCGCCGTCTCCGCCCATGGTGACGATCACCATCTGTGCCCCGAGGTCAATGAAACGTTGGGCCGCCGCCATCGGCTCCACTCCAGGAGCAAGGAACTCGAGGTCTTGATCCGACGCCTTCACCATGTGGGCCAAGGGTAAGAACCGTTCCAAAAACGTCCACCACCGCGCCCGGTCGGGTACCAACGCAGGGCGCACCGTGGGATCGAGCAGCACCGTCACGCGGTCCTGATGGGCGCTGAGGACGTCGTAGTTGGCTGACGCCGACGGCTCATCAAACGATGTCAACGAACTCAACTGGAAGAACCGCATGGACGGGGGCAGCACCGGTCGAGGTTGGGGATCCCAGCGCACGTCGGCTGAACCCTGACCCCGGAACGTGAACTGGGCCCCCTCGGGTGTCTCCACTACGAACGCCAGCGCACACGGATCATCCGAACGCGACGCCCATTGGGTGGAAACGCCATTGTCATGAAGGTGTTGCACCAGCAATTCGCCAAACGCATCGGTGGAGAACTGAGTGAGTGCGGCCACACTCTGACCCAGCCGAGCAGCGGACACAGCGGTGTTCAGTGGGGATCCACCCGGCACGGCGCGCATGGGCATCTCACGGCGACCGGGCCTCGCCGTCCCGTTCGGCACGAAATCCACGATGGCCTCCCCCAGAACGGCAATGGTTGGGGATTGAGAATCAGGCATCACTCGGTGACCGTTCGACGGGGGCCGGTGGAGGCCCGCACAATGAGTTCAGTGGGGCGGATGTCGTGTGGCGCGCCGGGATGTCCGCCGATGGCCTCGATGAGCAGCGTGGCGGCGCGAGCACCACTGTCGATGACGGGCTGGCGCACCGTGGTGAGGTCCATGATGTGAGCCAGATCGTGATCGTCAAAGCCCACCACCGACACGTCGCCGGGTACGTCGAGGCCGTGATCACGGACCGCCTTGATGGCGCCCATGGCCATTTCGTCGGACATGGCGAATACGGCGGTAGGGGGCGGGGTGCAGGCCAACAACTGGGTCATGGCGCAATATCCGCCAGCCACCGTGAAGTTGCCCGGCACTTCGAGCTCGGGGTGGGGTGCAATACCGGCTTCGGCCAGCGCATCGAGCCATCCGCAACGGCGGAACTGCGGAACCGAGAAGTGGCGTTGATGATCATCCTCGCCGATGAGGGCGATAAGGCGATGACCGAGGGAGACGAGGTGGCGCACGGCGATGGCGGCGGCCCTGCGGTTGTCCACCGTGACGCTGGGTAGGTTGTCGTAAGAATCGCCCACGCTCACCAGATGCAATCCCGCGGAGTGAACGTCAACCAGTTCGTCGGTGTCCAGGCGCAGATCCACCAGCAGTAGCCCGTCTACTCGTTTGCCCAAGACGCCCCACTGGCGTACGAAGCGCCGCCGCTCTTCACCGTTGCCCACACCGAACAGCAACAGGTCATATCCGTGGCTGTACAACGTGTCGCGTGCACCGGCTACTACCTGACTGAAGTACCACCGACCGAGTTCCGGTACGGCCATACCCACCGAATGGGTACGACCAGCAGCTAGACGCGAGGCATGAGGATCCGGGCGATAGGAGAGTCGTTCAGCCTCCAGTTGCACCTTTGCCCTGGTGATGGGGGCCACATTGGGAAGGCCTCGCAGCGCCCGGCTCACCGTGGCCATGGATACGCCGGCGCCAATTGCAACGTCTGCGATGGTTGCCGGGCGCGCCGAAACAACCCCGATGGGGGGTGGTTGCGCAGGCGTATGCGCACTAGGCGTAGGGGCGTCTTCCATGGTGTGTGGTATGAAACCGCTTTCGTCGGCCCCGGGTCGGGACAGGATCGCACATTGCCATGACGTCGTCGTCTGGTTCTTCGCCAAAACTTGCCGAGGTGTTGGTGGACGTATTGGCGTTGGCCCGTTCCTCCGTTGCGGAACTGCTGGCTGCGCTTGCGCCCCGTGACGTCGACGTCTTCTGGCTGCGGGTTCACGAACATCTTGGAGATGCATTGGGCCCCCTGGATGCGCTGTATGGACGCTCACATGATGTGAGCGCGTTGGCACTGGAATTGATTCGGCGCGCCGCGCTGGCGGCCGGTACCCGGTCTGAGGAGTTGCGTGGCCTGGATCACGACCGAGAGATTCGACCGGACTGGTTCCAGCGCCCGTCGATGATCGGATACGTGGCCTATGCCGAGCGGTTCGCCGGCACACTGAATGGTGTTGCTGATCGGATTGATTATCTATGCGAATTGGATGTGTCGTACCTGCACCTAATGTCGGTGATTCGCCCGCGCCAGGGAACCAACGACGGCGGATTCGCAGTGGCCGACTACCGCAATGTGGACCCCCCGCTGGGCACCATGGCCGATTTGGCGTCGCTTGCCGCATCGCTACGCGTGCAGAGCATCAGCCTCTGCGTGGATCTCGTGATGAACCATACGGCGGCAGAGCACGATTGGGCGCAGCGGGCCAGAGCCGGGGAGCAACACTTCCGGGACTTCTATCTGATTTATCCGGACCGGACCATCCCCGATCAATGGGAGCGCACACTTCCACAGGTGTTTCCGGAACTGGCCCCGGGGAACTTCACGTGGGATGACGGGGTGAAGGGCTGGGTATGGACCACGTTCAACACGTTTCAGTGGGACTTGAACTACGCCAATCCCGACGTGTTGGTGGAGATGTTTGACAACATGGCGTTTCTGGCCAATCAGGGAGTGGAGGTACTCCGCCTTGATGCGGTGGCTTTTACTTGGAAGCGGATGGGCACCGAATGCCAGAATCAACCGGAAGCCCACCTCATCGTGCAGGTACTGCGTGCCTGTTTGGCCATGGCGGCGCCGGCCACCATCTGTAAGGCCGAAGCCATTGTGGGACCCGATGAGCTGGTGCCCTACCTGGGGGCCCACGATGTGGTGCGACGGGAGTGTGAACTGGCCTACAACAATCAGTTGATGGTGATGCTGTGGAGCAGCGTGGCCACTCGCGATGTGGGGCTCATGACACACGCCATGTCACGCATGAAGACGCCGCCGTTTACCACTGCGTGGTGCACGTACATCCGCTGCCACGATGACATCGGGTGGGCCATCACCGATCAAGACGCCGCTGCGGCAATGGTGGGAGGGGCCTCTCATCGCCAGTTCCTCACCCGGTTCTTTCGTGGTGACTTTCCATTGAGTTACGCCCGAGGTGCGGCATTTTCATCGAATCCGCTCAATGGTGATGAGCGTACCTGCGGCACCGCAGCCGCTCTATCGGGTATCGACGACGCTCGTATGCGCGCAGATGAACATGCATTGGACCTGGGAATCCGTCGGCTACTGCTGCTCTACGGTGTGATTCTGGGGTTCGGTGGTGTCCCGTTGCTGTACATGGGTGACGAATTGGCACTGCCCAACGACACCACCTATCTGGCAGATCCAGAGAAGGCAGGTGACAGTCGCTGGATGCATCGTCCGCTCATGGACTGGCAGCGGGCGCAACGTCGACGAGACCTATCGAGTGTGGAAGGACGGGTATTTTCGGGCTTTACTGCACTCATTGGCGCCCGCAAGACAATTCCGGCCATCCATGCGGCGGGCACGGTGGAATGGATATGGGCCGGTGATCCACGGGTGGCGGCCTTCGTGCGACGCCATCCATCTGGCGGCAAGGTGATGGTGCTGGCCAATGTCAGCGAGTTCGACGTGGCAATTGACCCTCATATCGCCGAACGGTTTGGATTCGTGCACCCGGTAGATCAATTGGCGCCAGAGGAGGAGTTGATCGCCGATGGGGCGTTGCGACTGGGGCCATTGGGGGTGCGATGGTTGGTGGACTCAACTGATGGAGGGGTTCATCCGGCGGTGATGCCGGTGACGAGTGTTAGTCCGACTGATGGGGTTGCAACTGTTCCAGCAATTCAGTGAATATCGACGTTTGCCCTGCCGACCGGGCCCAGCGATCCGCCACACCGTCGTGGTCCACCAGTCCCCATGCCGTGGCGGGCAACCCCAAGGCGGCCACCGTCGAGGCCAGCAACTCCGGTGGTTCGACGTCTTCGTCGTAGGCAATGAAGGCTTCCAGGCCGTCCCACAGCGAATTGATGGGGGCTCCTGGGAGTTCCCCGGTGGCGACGGCCAACGCACACGAACTGAACAGCGTGTCGGTGGATGCGCCCGCCGGTTGTTGGAATCCTGCCACCGGATGCAATCGCCATTCAATGACCTCTGCGTTGGGTCCATCGGGTCGTAGCCACACCTGAGACCCATTGACGTAGGCATCTACCGGTTCACCGAACCGCTCGTCCAGGGCCATCAGCAGTTCGGGGGAGAGCCTCCACACCACTGTGGGAACGAGGGCGACGATTGGAGCCATTGGCCAACCCTACGCTGGCGCTCATGATCAATCTCCGCCGCTGCGCTGCAACGGCACTGGGCGCGGTGCTGCTGGTGGGTGGGTTGCAGTGGCGCAGTCCAGTGTCGGCGGGCAGCACAACACCGGTGCCGTGTACCGGTGTCGGCGCCATCGCAGCACCTACTCCCTCAACGCTGCGTTACGACATCGATCTGGACCTCAACACCAACACCGGTGGGGTGCGAGGGCGCTCCGTGATCCGTTTCACCCCGGATCTCGACATCACCGAACTGGTAGTGCGCCTCTGGCCCAATGGGGGAGCGCGTGATGCCACCGCACCATCGATGAACGTTGGTTCTGCCGAGGTGAACGCAGCGGTCACCACCTTCTCCCAACCTGACCCCACCACCCTGGTGATCGCAGTGCCGAGCGGGATCGCCTCAGGGCGTGAAGTGAAGTTGGCGCTGGACTGGACGCTTAACGTTCCGGGGCCCCGTGACGACCGCGTATCGCGCAATTCGGCATCACTGCGCTACGGGTCATTTCTTCCAGTGTTGCCATGGGAGCCGGGGGTGGGGTGGAACCGTACGCCTCCCACCACTGGCCAGGCGGAGGCATCCATGACCCCCACCGCCGATTGGCGGGTGTCCGTACACCCCAGTACCGCCATGCAGATCGTGGCTACCGGCAGCGATGATGGGCACAACACCTGGACGGCGACGGGCACCCGGGATTGGGCCATGGTGCTGGGCACCTTCAAACACGTAAGCACACCTATTATAGTGGATGGACACAATGTGGCCGTGACGGTGGCGGTCCAGCAGGGTCTCGTTGACGATCCCACCGCCTATCTCAACCGGGTGGTGAAAGCGCTGAAGCTGTTCTCCACGTTGTACGGACGCTACCCATGGTCGTCTTACACGGTGGTGGTGACACCCGGATTGAAGGGCGGCATTGAGTACCCCACATTGGTGATGCAGGGCCCCGGGTCGATTGGGCGCACTACTCCTCACGAAGTGGCACACCAGTGGTTCTACTCATTGGTGGGCAACGATCAGGGTCGGGACCCGTGGATGGACGAAGGTCTGGCGTCGTGGGCGGAGATGCGCTCCGAAGGCACCCTGTCAACATTTCAGTCGAAAGTGATCCCAGCCGATGCCACCGCCCGGTTGGGAGCACCGATGACGTACTGGGATGCTCATCGCAGCTCGTATTACCGGGGGGTGTACGTGCAGGCGGTACATGCGTTGGCAGCCCTCGGACCGGCAGCAAGTGTGGACTGTGCATTGCAGCACTATGTGGTGGCCAACGCTTATGGGGTGGCCACCCCGGCCAGGCTCATAAGCGCGCTTACGGATCAGTTCCCCAACACCGCCACCGTTCTGGCTCGCTATGGAATCAAATCCGCCTAACGCAACTCAGTCGCCGGCGGTGATGGGGCCGAGATGCGTAGGAGGGCCTGTAGGGGTGGCGGGACCCTCCACGTTGAGCTTGGGGATGAGCTTGTCGAGCCAACGCGGGAACCACCAGTTTCTGTCGCCCAAGAGTTCCATGGTGGCAGGGACCATGATGACTCTCACGATGGTGGCGTCGATGAACACAGCCGCGGCCAGACCCACACCCATCACCTTGATGGCACGTTCTCCCAGAACGAATCCGAGGAACACGCACACCATGATGGCGGCCGCCGCAGTGATGACCCGGGCGGTGGATGCCAGACCCTCCACCACGGCTTCACCATTGGGTTTGCCGTGGTCGTACTCCTCGCGAATACGAGACAGCAGAAACACCTCGTAGTCCATGGACAAGCCGAACACGATGGCGAACAGCATCATGGGGATCCACGGTTCAATGGGCCCTGGTTTCCCGATACCGATGATCGACGCTCCCCAGCCGTATTGGAAGATGGCCACCACCAACCCATACGCCGCGCCAATGGACAGAAGGTTCATGATCACCGCCTTCAACGGAACCACGATGGATCGGAACACTGCCATCAGCAACAAGAAACTCAACAGCAGCACCACACCAATGAACACCGGCAGACGGCCTCCGATGAGCGACGCAAAATCGATGCCCCCAGCGGTGAACCCACCGAGGTAGGCAAGTGCGCCCGTGCCAGCCACGGCTGGGGCAATGACATCATTGCGGAGGTGATGCACCAGTTTTTCGGTGGCAGCATCCTGCGGGCCGGTGGTAGGCGTGAAATTGATGAGGAACGCGTAACCGGACGGCAACGGTTGTAGCACCGACGATGCCACCCCCGGTGTGGCTTTCACGGCATCAGCTAGTTTGGTGGCAGCTTCTTTGGCGGCTGGGGAACTGGCCTCAATGGCAATGAGCCCGGGAGCATTGGACCCAACCCCGAACGCCGCTGCTTTGATGTCATAGGCCTTGCGGGTGGTGGTGTTCTTGGCATTGTTGCCCTGATCAGAGAACCCCAAACGCAACGAGAGCAACGGGATGGAGGCCACCACCAACAACGCCAACCCACCAAGGGCAAATGGCCACGCCCGGCGTTGCACCAACCGGCTCCACCGATGCCAACCGGTCTCTTTGCCCAATACTGGCTTCTTGCGGTGCACCGAAAACTTGTCGATGTTGTACCCGACGAATCCCAACATTGCAGGAATCAGTGTTACCGACGCCAACACAATGATGAACACGGGTGTGGCGCCCGCAATGGCAATGCCATTGATGAAACTCAAGCCCATCAAGAACATGCCCAACATCGAGATGATGACGGTGCACCCGGCGAACACCACAGCACGTCCTGCGGTGCCCAATGCCCGTACCGTGGCGTCGTGCGGATTCATCGTATGCAACTCGTCCTTGTACCGCGACACGATGAACAGCACGTAGTCGATGCCCACACCGAGGCCGATCATGGCCGTGATGCTGGTAACAAACGAAGGCATACTCAGGAATGCTGACCAGATTCCCACCCCGGCAACGGCAATGCCCACACCCAAGGCAGCGGTGAGGATAGGTAAACCCATGGCGATGATTGACCCGAATGCGATCAACAAGATCACCACAGCTGCCAACAACCCGAACGCTTCGCTAGGCGGCAGTTTGAATGCCCCGAACGGCTGACCGGCGAACTCTGTGACCACCCCGTCTCGCCGCAATGACGCCGCCAGCGGCAAGATGTCCTTCACCGGCTCGGTCTGCAGATCCACGCCCGGTTTGAACGTGACTTCGGCGACCCCGACGGTGCCATCGGCTGATACTCGACCCCGTTTGGTGTCGAACGGTGATGTAACCGACGCCACGATCGGTTGCTTGGCCACCGACGCCAACCACTGAGTGATGGCTGGCTGTTTGGATGCCAAACCACCCTTGACTTGGAACACCACCTCACCGGATTCTCCACGCGACGCGGCTCTGGCGGAGGGGAACTCCCGGGCCAAGATGGAGGTGGCCTTCGACGACTCCGTGTTGTCGCCCCCTCCTTGTCCCGAGTCCAACTTGCCACCCAGGGCGCCAGACACCACAAACGATGCGGGCAGCGCCAACACCCACAACAGAACCACTACACGGCGATGACGATGACAAAACGATGCAAGACGTTCAAGCACAGGAAATCCTCCTGAATAGTGAGTTTTGAGCTGACGGTGCCGAAGCTGTCAGGGTTGTTTCACGAGTGAAGCAATGGTGGAGTTCACGAGCGCCTCATTGGGACCCGACACCACCACGGTGACGCCGTCGTCGAATCGACGGCTGTAGGACACGCCTTTGCCGCGGTCCTCGTTCTGGCCGTCACGGCGAAACCACCGGGCGCCTTTCACCGTACGAGGGTCACCCTGGTTCAGGGTGGGGTCGGCTAACCGCTTCTTCAAATAGACATCGTTGGTTTGCCACAGACGGACAAAATCCCCGGCATCAGGTTTGCCACCGGCGATGGTGTAGGTGAGATCGAGGGCATAAATGGATGGCCCCCGCTTTTCATCAGGCTCGTCCAGGATGACCCGGATGAGTTGGGACCCGGCCGGTGCCACGGCGGGGAGCCGGGCCGGGAACGGAAGTTTGGTGTTGGCGGCGCTGAGTTGGCGTTGCGCCTCGGTGAAGACGTTAGGCCGATCGCCGCTACGCACTACTGCCTGGCCCACCATGCCGAGTGCGGTGATAGCGGGAAGCAGGAAAGCCAGTACCCCTGCACGTTTGGCCCACTTGGTGGGGGGCATACGGGTGGGGCGAGGCGGGTAAGTGGTGGAGGCCACGAATCACACGCTACCGGGGTGGCGGCCGTGCGAACGCGCGAACCCGAGCAACTGCTCGTAAACCGGCCACTAAGGTGGGCTCGACCATGGCCGATTCCACTTCCGGCGGAGGGTCCATGCCAGGCCCCCGTTCCGTCTCCCACCGTCAGGTCTTGTCCCGCGACACTTCGCTGCGAGTGGCGTGGCTGGTGTATCGCGGTAACCCACACTCCGGTGGCCAGGGCGTTTACACCCGATACCTGGCCCGAGAGCTGACCTCGATGGGTCACGTGGTGGACGTCTTGTCCGGCCAGCCGTACCCCGTTCTCGACGATGGAGTACGTCTCATCAAGATTGCGTCGCTCGATTTGTTCCGCGCAGATGACCCTTGGCACATCCCTCGCTTGCACGAGTTGAGAGGCCGTAAATATCCGGACATCGACGCACTGGAATTTGCTCATATGTGTACGTCGGGGTTCCCCGAACCGCTCACATTCAGCCTGCGTGCTCGGAGGTATCTGCGCCAGAACCGCACCGACTACGACCTCGTCCACGACAATCAGTGCTTCGGATACGGCGTGGCGGGCATGCAGCGTGATGGGTGGGCGGTGGCGGCCACTTTGCATCACCCCATCACGGTTGATCGCGACCTGGAGATGGCTGATGCCAAAGCCCACGGGGCCGGGCTCAAGCGCCGCTTCAGTCTCAACCGCTGGTATGG
>JANYHQ010000476.1 GCA_025358985.1 Acidimicrobiales bacterium | reverse complement strand
GGTCTCGCGGCGCCACGCGAAGATCAGCTCCACCGACGCCGAGTCCGCCGGCGCCACATTGAGCCCGGTGATGGTGGCCCACCCCACTCCAATGCGGCCCTGACGAGGAGTACCGGTAAGCACACCCACCACCACCGGCAGTTCGTCCAGAGTGGCGGCCGTGAGCACTTCGGTAAGGGCGCGCACCTTGGCTGTGCGCGACGAGGTGGCGGCAATGGACTCCGATGCCGACACCAGACTGGCCAACAACATGCTCAGGAGTTCAACCCTCCATCCACCACGATGGTTTGACCGGTCATATACGAGGACGCTCCGCTCGCCAGGAAGGCCATCGCACCGTCGAGTTCGTAGGCGGCGCCGAGGCGTTTCAGCGGAATGGAGTTTTCGAACGCCGCCTGGATGTCGGGGTTGTCCGTGACCTCGCTGGTCATCTCCGAAGGAAACATGCCCGGGCACAACGCGTTGACCCGGATGTTGTAGCGCGCCCATTGCACGGCCAGTTCTCGGGTGAGGCCCAGCAAACCGGTTTTGGCGGCCACGTAACCAGCCTGAGGCAGCAGCGTCTCACTGGTGACGCCGGCCGTGGACGACACCATCACCACTGACCCACCACGTTTCTGCTGGCGCCAATACGTGGCGGCGGCTCGGGCCAGTACGAAGGGGGCCACTAAATCAATGTTGACCACGTTGACGAAATCCTCAGGAGTTTCCCGGATGGCGGGCATGGTGTTGGCGATGCCGGCATTGGCCACCACCACATCGAGGGACCCCGTGCGCTCCACCGCAGCTGCCACAAACGCTTCGTTGGCGCCCGGCTCCCCTACATCGCCGGGGAGCACGATGGCCCTTCCGGGGCTCACTGCGTCCAACTCGTCGGCCAATGCTTCCAGCCGGTCGGCGCGGCGGGCGGTGAGCACCACTGTGGCGCCAAGACCGTGCAGTACGTGGGCGAAACGCATTCCAAGACCAGAGCTGGCACCGGTGAGCAGCGCCACCTGGCCATCAAGTCGGAATAGGGCCAGTGGGTCAAGAAACATGAACAGAACCTAGAGGCCGGCCAACCAGTCTTCGGTGACGCCGCCTGCAGTACCCGAGCGGATGAACCACTCGGTGCCGAACACAGTGGTGAACAGTTCATCCGGCATCTGCATGAAGAAGGACGAGTCCGTGACCTGACTGCCATGTGCACGTAGTGACTGGCGCTTCTTGTCGATGAAGGCAGACACATCCACTTTGGTGGTGAGATCGGCCTCCGGCATACCGAACGGGTTGCCGTCATCGGTGCCCGGCGCCTCTTCGGTACCAAAGTCCGGGACTTCCGTTCCTCCGTTGAGGGCGGCTTCCTTGGCCATCTTCATGAACCGATCCATCTCGTCGCGGTTCATGGTGTTTTCGTACACATTGGGAGTGGCGGCCAACTCTGCGGCACGGTGACCCACCCGGTGGACCGCTACGTGATCGGGATGGCCGTATCCACCGTGCCAGTCGTACATCGTGACCACATCGGCGCTCTCCTCACGCAAAATGTCAGCAAGGCGTTGGGCGGCTTCGTCGAGTGGGGCGTTCATGAACGCATCAGCGTGTTCGTTCTGCTCCCAGCCGGTCATGCCCGAGTCCCGGTAGCCGAGGAAGGCCACCCTGGCGATACCCAATGCTTGGGCGCTGCGGTCGGTTTCCTTCCGACGCCGATCCACCAGGGTCTCTCCTAGAGCGAGATCGGAGGGGACTTCGCCATGCTCGCCTCCGGTGGCCACCACCAACACCACACGGTGACCCATGGCGGCGGCTCGGGCAATGGTGCCACCGGTGCCGATCGCTTCATCATCGGGGTGGGCGTGGAAACAAACAAGTGTGGCCATGCCCATATGTTGGCCTGATCCGCCGCCCTTTGGTGACCGCCTGCCTTGAGGGTGGCTATGAGTGGCTCAGAGTTCGGCGAGGAATCTCAGGAGGGCCTGGTTGAACTCAACCGGCTGTTCTTGTTGCGTCCAGTGGCCCACCCTTTCGAGTAGTACGGACTCACGGAACCCGGGAATCTGTGTACGCATACGTTCCACACCAGATTGGTCTCGAGCTATCACCGGGTCTCGGGTGCCTCCGATGAACCACACCGGCATGGTGAGACAGCTCGGATCGATGTCCTTCACGAGTTCGCGGTTGGCGTCGAGATTGCGATACCAACTCACCGGGCCGAAGAAGCCGCTTTCGCGGAACGAGACTGTGTACACATCGAGATCGGCGGCGGTGCACCATGGTGGAAGTGCCCCTGGAGGCTCACTCATCACGTCGAGAAAGCCGGTACCGGCAGCCGAACGCGGAGTTGACTGCACCATCATCTCGGAAGTGTTGGCATCGCCACTGGCGCTCCACAGAATGCGCCGTAGGGTGGTTTGAGGGTCGGCTCCCAATTCAGTTTCGGCTGGCCCCACTTCTTGGAAATAGAGGATGTAGAAGAACGAGTCGCCGTACAGCGACTTGAACACGTCAGTGGGAGCAGCAGGCCAGTTGACGAACGGCACACTCACACCCACCAAGGCCCGACATCTCTCGGGATGCAAACGGGCCAGGTCCCACATGACCAACGCACCCCAGTCGTGACCTACGAACACTGCTGGTGTATCTGGCCCCGCCGCTTCATCCACCAAGGCCAACAGGTCGCCCGCCAAAGCCTCGATGCCGTAGTCACTCACGCTCGTGGGTTTGGATGACCATCCGTAACCGCGTTGATCGGGTGCCAGTAC
>JANYHQ010000466.1 GCA_025358985.1 Acidimicrobiales bacterium | reverse complement strand
AGGCCTCCCGCAGTTCGTCCGCGCCCGGCTGCTTGAAATCCAAAGTGATCCCACGTTTTCCGCGATTTTGAATGTGTATGTGGAGGATCGCCTGAAGGACATGATCTTGCGGGCTGGCGAAAATGTGTATTGCGCCGAGGTGGAAGCGGCCATCTACGAGCATCCGGGGGTCCATGAGGCGGCCGTGTATGGCGTGCCTCATGAGCGCCTGGGTGAGGAGGTGGCCGCGACTGTGGTGGTGCAACCGGGTGTGACACTGTCGGCTGAAGAGTTGCATGCCTTCTTGGTGCCGAAACTGGCCGGGTTCAAGATCCCCAGCCATATCGCCATCACAGAAAATCTGTTGCCGCGCAACGCCGCTGGCAAGTTCCTGAAGCGCGAACTACGCGAAGCGGCCGCCGCTACCCTCCACTGACCCCAACAACCCCAACAACCCCAACAACCACAACAAGAATGGGTCTCAACCGGATTCTTGTTGGGGAAAGAAGGCTATTTGGGTAACAACCCCAACAAGAACGGCCCTCTGACCCGTTCTTGTCGGGGTAGATCGGCTAGGGCTAGGGATCGATGCGGGCGGTGGCTGAGCCGGTGATGACAGCATCACCGTTCTGGTTGGTGGTGACCACATCGAGGTCAAGGAGGTGCTCGCCGTTGTCTTCACGAATGGCGGCCACGGTGGCCTTGGCGGTGAGCGTGTCACCTGGCCACACCTGCTTCACGAACCGTACGCCGTACTTGGTGAGCCGACCATCTCCAACCGTGTCCGTGAGCAGGCGACCGGTGAGCCCCATGCTCAGCATGCCGTGCGCAAACACCCCCGGGTACCCAGCCACCTTGGTGACGAACTCATTGTCGGTATGTACCGGGTTGTAGTCACCCGATGCACCTGCGTACATCACTATCTGGGTACGGGAAAGGTTGTCCACCACCACATCGGAGAACTCTTGCCCTACGCTAAGCGCGCTTGCTTTGAGAGCCATGATCGATCAACCTTCCGCTGGACGTGAGGTGATGACGGATACACCGGTGGCCGTAACTACGAGCTCACCATTCTGGTCGCGATACTCGGTGACGGCTTCGCTGAACATCAGCTTGCCGCCCTTCTTGCCTTCCTTCTCCCAACTCTTTCCAGCAAAGCTCTTGGCCGTGAGTACGTCGCCCGGAGCAGGATGACGGTGGTACTCAAAATGTTGCTCCGCATGCAGCAGACCAGCGGCATTGCCTCCGCCCCCGCTGCTCTCCTTCTTCTCAGCGGCAGGCAGGTCCATGAGTCCACTGGCACTCTTGGCCGAACCGAACCATGGCGTACCGGGCTTGGGTCGAAGGAAATATGCCTCATCAAACTGGGCACTGGCTTGAACAAAGGTAGGCGGAGCAATGAGATGGCCCACCTCGGTACCGGCGGCGTACTCGGCATCGCTATAGATGGGGTTGGTATCGGCAACGGCGCGGGCGAACATCATGATGTGACTGGGCTCAACCGGGAAGCGGTCAACGGCCATAGCAGTCTCCTTCTGGCACGAACGGTGGTGGAGCCCGCATGGTGTCACACCACTATGCCGGGGCGCCCATCCGACGGAGGTGGACTACCGGCCGCCGCTCACGTCGAGCAGGGCACCCGTCACATACGAAGCCGCATCGGAACACAACCACACAATGGCAGCGGCTATCTCGCCCGCTTTCCCTGGCCGCTGCATGGGGACCACCCCGGCCAGTCGCTCGGCCCGGTCGGGTTGACCTCCGCGGGCGTGGATATCGGTGCTGATGATGCCTGGCCGTACACAATTGACCCTGATGCCCTCCTGTGCCACCTCCTTGGCCAGCCCGATGGTCATGGTGTCGATGGCGCCTTTGCTGGCGGCATAGTCCACGTACTCGCCAGGGCTACCAAGTCGGGCTGCCGCGGAGCCCACGTTGACAATGACCCCGCCCGCGCCACCGTGGTGGGTGGACATACGACGGACCGCTTGGCGTGCACACAGAAACGGCCCCACCACGTTGACCCGCATCATCTCCCCCAGGCGATGGGCGCTTAGCTCGTCCACCCGGGCCTTGGCTCCCACGATCCCTGCATTGTTGATAAGTGCACCTACGGTACCGAAATCAGGTTCGGCATCGACGGTGGCGAACAGGCGCACTACGTCAGCCTCCTCCCCCACGTCCGCCTGCACCGCCAGCGCCCGAGCACCCACCGCGCCACAGCGATCCACCACCGCTGCGGCCGCCACCGCTTCTGATCGGTACGCCACCACCACATCCCACCCCTCGACAGCCAACAGAACACAGGTGGCGGCGCCGATCCCCCGGCTGCCACCCGTCACGATTGCCACACGGCGCATGAATGGACTGTACAGAGCGCACCGCTACCCCCACCTCTCACCAAATTCTAGGAATTCCTCAACTCCGCGCTCACCCCACGTTGCCAGAGTGTCATCACCGGCCCACCCCGAACGCTGTTTGGGCCCGTTCGAAAGGGACATCATGAACTCCAAATTCCGATACGCCTTCGCTGCCACCGGTCTGGTTGGCTCGCTGGCACTGGGCGGACTGGGGGTGGTCAATGCCCAGACCACTACCCCCACTACTGCCGCGCAAGTCACCGCGGCCAAGGCCAACCACTCCGCGCGGGCCAAGGCCGCCCTGGCCCCCTTGGTAAGCGCAGGTACCATCACCCAGGCCCAGGCCGATGCGGTGATCAAGGCTCTGGCGGCGGCCGCGCCGGCTGGAGGTCCCGGCGGTGGGCACGACGGTATGGGAGGTAGGGGCGGTGGCCGGGGTCCCGGCGGCGGACATAATCGCGCTGCCGTGGCCACTGCACTCGGCATCAGCGAAGCTGATCTGCAAACCGCACTACAGGCTGGCAAGTCAATTGCCCAGGTCGCCACCGAGAAGGGCGTCAGCGTCCAGAAGGTGATCGATGCACTGGTAGCTGCTGAACAGCAGGAACATCCCAACGAGGCAGTGGCCGACATCACCGCCCGGGTCACCAAGTTCGTGAACAACGTGCGTACGGCGTCGACTGCGAAGCCAGCAGCGGCCACACCTACAGCCACCGCCGCCTGAGCAACCGTCACTGGCATCGCCCGTTTTGGTACGCGCTGGTGACGGACCAGGAAGAATGCAGATATGAGCAGCGCCACCATCTTGTACGCCGAGGACGACCGTGCCATCCGCATGTCCGTCACCACTGCCCTGGAACTCGAGGGTTTCACGGTGGTGGCAGTGAACGACGGGCAGGCGGCGCTGGACTGGATCGACACCCAGAGCGCTGATGTCATCGTGCTCGACGTGATGATGCCGTTCGTGGATGGGCTCACGGTTTGTCGACGCCTACGGGCTCGCCACGATCGCACGCCCATCCTCATGCTCACTGCCCGTACCGAAACCACCGATCGCGTATCAGGGTTGGATGCAGGTGCCGATGCTTACCTTCCCAAGCCGTTTGACGTTGACGATTTCCTGGCCCACGTCCGGGCCCTCTTGCGGCGGGCCAACTACGACAACGATATGGTAAGTGAGCTCAGCATTGGGGATCTCCGGGTAGATGAGGCGGCGCGCAGAGCTTGGCGTGGCGAGCGCGAACTGGAGCTGACGAAGACGGAGTTCGATCTACTGGTGGTGTTGGCCCGCAATACTGGGGTAGTGCTCACGCACTCGTCATTGTACGAACAGGTGTGGCAGTACGACTTTGGCCCCGATTCCAAGACGTTGGCCGTATACGTGAGTTACCTGCGACGCAAGCTGGAGTTGGCGGACGAGTCCGCTCTGCTGCACACCGTGCGGGGCGTGGGATACACGCTGAGGGCCGCATGACGTTGCGCGCCCGCCTGGCCCTCACCCTTGCACTGCTGGCCGCCGCAACTGCCATTGCCGTGGTGTCGGTGGGCTACCGGGTGACCTCAGGGAGACTGAACCAAGCGATTGATTCCTCATTGTCGGATTACAGCCTTCGTCTCGCCAATGACCCCTTCGTGGCCCAACGGATCTGTGGAGTGGCCATCCCCCCGCCCGATGGCAGAATTCCCGACGACAACGTGTCCGCTATCGGTACTGTGGCGCTCGTCGCCCAACGTACGCCCCCCGAACCTGGACGTCGTGGGAGGCAGGGCGGGCAGGGCGGGCAGGTACCGGTGGGCCTCAGCATCCAGTGCATCGACACATCGGGGTTGGTGATCTTCGCCGGTACCGGCGGCGCACTCCCGGTGGAAGATGCCGACAGAGCAGTGGCATCCGGCGAAGTCAGAGAAGTACGTATACATACCGCTACGGTCGACGGCACCCGAACCCAGATCCGCACTGTCCCTGTTGCCGGGCTGGGCGCAGTGCAGGTGGCCCGTTCGTTGAACGAGAACGACGCAGTGCTCGGCTCGTTACTGCGTAGGTACGTGCTCATCGCCGTCGGGGCAACCGTGTTGGCCGGAGTGGCGGGCCTGCTACTGGCTCGACGCACGGCACGCCCCATTGTTGCGCTCACCAACACTGCGGAGCGCATTGCATCAACAGGTGACCTGTCGATAGCCATGGACCACACCAGCCACGGTCGTGATGAAACGAGTCGATTGGGCCATGCGTTTGCCACCATGTTGGACGCGCTACGGCGTTCGCGTGACCAGCAAGCTCGCCTGGTTCAAGACGCCGGCCATGAATTGCGGACCCCGCTGACCAGCCTGCGGACCAATGTTTCACTACTGCAGCGCGCCGACCTTCCCGAGAGCAAACGAGCGCAGATCCTGTCGTCACTACGAGAGGAGTTGGTGGAGCTCACGGATCTCACCAACGAGCTTGTGGCACTGGCCGCCAACGCCAGTGATACCGAAGCATTCCAGTCGGTGGACCTCGCCGCTTTGGCCGCACTCGGTATCGAACGCTGCGAGCGGCGCACCGGCCGCACCATCACGTCACAGCTCGCAGGCAGTGTTGTCGACGCCCAGCCCGCAGCGTTGGCTCGGGTGATTGACAACCTGTTGGGCAATGCCGTCAAATTCACCCCGCCGGACTCACCAGTGGAATTCAGCGTCACCACCAACGAAGTGAGCACCACGATGACTGTTCGTGACCACGGACCCGGAATCGAACAGGCTGATCTGGGCCAGGTGTTCGAGCGCTTCTATC
>JANYHQ010000720.1 GCA_025358985.1 Acidimicrobiales bacterium | reverse complement strand
CACCCAGCACGCGGTCGAGCGGCTCGAACCCGAGTGGTTGGACCCGGACACCGTTGGCGACACTCGAAATTCCGCGGTCGAGAAGGGCGAGCAGCGATGCCGTATCCGTGACCTCGTGGTCACGTTTGCTATCAGCGAGGTCGATGATGGCGGAACTCATGATGGAATTCTCGGTTCAGGCAATGGAGTGGTTAGAACGTGGTGGAGATCCGGATGACTGCAGGCCCGAGGATCACCAGGAACAATGTGGGCAGGATGCAAAAGATCAGCGGGAAGAGGATCTTCACGGGGATCTTCATGGCCGTTTCCTGAGCACGCGTCCACCGCTTGTCGCGTAGCTCGGTGGTTTGTACCCGTAGCACGCCAGCCAACGGCAGGCCGTACTTGCCGGACTGCAGGATGGCAGAAAGCACGATACGGAGGTCCTTCACGGTGGTGCGTTCGCTGAGCGTGGACAAGGCCACGTCACGAGGAACGCCGAGCTGCAGATCCTGCAGCACCCTACGGAACTCGTCGTAGCCAGGGCCCTTCTTGGCGGTGACCACGTGGGCCAGTGCCGAATCGAAGCCCAATCCGGCCTCGATGCTGATGGTGAGCCGATCCAGGATGTCAGGCAGTTGCAGCTCGAGCTGGTGTTGGCGCTCGTCGCCCCTGCTGGTGATGAACCCGCGCGGGAGCAACATTGCGGCCGCTCCGACCAGTCCAGCCAGCAACAGGATCGTGATGTTCCCAGTGGCCACGGCCAAAAGAGAGCCCAGCAGCAGGGATCCCGCCAACGCAGTGACCCGGAAGAACTGCACGTTGGCGGCCGTCCAAGGCAGACCCGCCCTCGCGATTTTTCTGGTCAGCGCATCGTTGCCTCTCAGCAAACGCAGCCGGCTCGAGTTTTGCGAGAACCAGGAACCTGCGTTGCGTTCCAGCGAGGGCCGGGCGACTGCGGGCCCGAGATTGGCGTGGACCGCGGCATGGGTGCGCTGCCCACCGGCAAAGGCCCAACGCAGTAGGTACAACGACAGCACCACGCCGCCGGCAGCCAGGTAGATGTAAAAGGGCATGGCGGGCTCCTAGTAGTCCACCCGGACGATGCGCCGGGTCCAGATGTAGCCGACGATCATCATCATGGCGGCGCCGGCGAGGAGGTACGGCCCCGGCCCACGAAAGAGTTCGCTGATGTAGGCCCGGTTTGTTACCGACAGAATGGCGATCACAACCAACGGCAACGCAATGAGAATCTTGGCGCTGATCCGGCCTTCGGCGCTGAGCGCCACCACTTGCCGGGCCAGGCGGTTCCGTGACCGGATGGTGTCGGACACTCCAGCGAACAGCTCAGATAGGTTGCCACCCACGTCTCGGTTCACGGCGATGGCGTCGGTGACCCACAGGAGGTCTTCGCAGGCCACGCGACGAGCGCACGCTTCGAGCGCCTCCACTTGGTCCATGCCCAGTCTGGTTTCGCGCATCACCCGGCGGAACTCCTCGTTGGTGGGCGCCTCCGCCTCACGCGCCACAGTGTCGATGGCTTGGCCGATGCCGTAACCGGCCTTCAGGCTGTTGGTCATGATCTGCAGGGTGGATTCGAGCTGCTCCTGAAAGGCAGCCGAGCGGCGGTTGGCTCGGCTGCGGATCCAGAGGTACAGCACGACAACTCCGATTGCCGCCAGGACCAAAGCCACCGCAAAACTGGATACGGCCAGGCCGAAGGTAAAGCACAGGATGGCCACGATGCCGACACTGACCATTGCGACAGCCGGTTCCGTTCGCATACCGGCGCGTTCCAGTAGCCCTTGTAAGCGGTTTTGGCGATCGTGGCCTGCCAGCAATTGTTCAGCACCGGCCATGATTCGCTTGGTGGGGGTGGCCAACTCGCGTGATACCTCCTGCCCAAACTCCTTGGCCAAGCGTCGCCGGGGCGCCCGAGGCCACAGCACAACAGCAGCGGCACACAGCAACGATAGGAATCCGGTACCGATGCCCAAAAAGAGCCAGCGGCGCCCGTCCCCGGAGGCCGCCATCACAAATGGGGTCGGTTGGGGGCGTTGCGTGAGGGCTACGACTGTCACCGGCGGCTCCACACCGGGGGCCACGGGGAGGGTGGGAAAGCTGACGTTCCGCACCGAGTGGTACAGCGCCGGACCCACGTTAAGGTCGATGGTGATGTCCGTAGGTCCAGTGGCGGTGGCCGTCCATGTGACGGCGTACTGGCTGAGTACCGATTGGGAGATGCCCTGGAATACGCCGTTCAACGCCGCCGGGTCGGTGGCTGACACCACTGTTCCTCCGGCTGATGACGCCAGCAAGGTGAGCGACGCCAAATCACTTTCTCGGGTGGCTAGGGCCACTGCCGTGAGGGAGACGCCGCTGGTCT
>JANYHQ010000421.1 GCA_025358985.1 Acidimicrobiales bacterium | reverse complement strand
TCGAGCACTACACGTTGACGGAGCCGAGATCCGGGCCAAGGCGGCCGAGCAGGCCATCCGGCTGTTCTCCCGGCTGTAACCGAGTTCAACGGATCTTAGCGAAGTTAGCGAAAATTCATAACTTTGCTAAGATCTGTATACTCGGTCCATGGATCCCATCTTCAACCCGTTCTCCCCTGGTGCGGGTACCCCTCCACCGGAGTTGGCCGGACGTGATGAAGTACTCGAGGCGGCCCGAGTGTCGCTGGCCCGGTTGCGGTTGGGGCGCCCCTCCAAGAGCGTGTTACTGGTTGGACTGCGAGGAGTGGGAAAAACGGTACTGCTCGACCGTATTCGAGAGAACGCCGAAGCCGCCGGGCTCACTACGGTGCGCATCGAAGCACCCGAGAATCGTTCGCTCCCTGCCCTCATCGTCCCCCAACTCCGAGTCACCCTGCTCAAACTCAGCCGCATAGCCGCCACCAAGGACACTGCCGTCCGAGCGCTGCGGGCATTGGCCGGATTTGCGCGTTCGCTGAAGGTCAAGTTCGGCGACATCGAGGTGGGAATTGATTACGAGCCTGAACCCGGACTGGCCGACAACGGGGATCTGGATCAAGATCTCATGGCCCTGCTCGAAGCCGTTGGTAGTGCGGCGCAAGCCGCCGATACTGCCCTCGTCATCTTCATCGACGAACTCCAATATGTGGCCGAGGACGAATTGTCGGCCCTCATCATGGCGTTGCATCGATGCGCCCAACGGTCGTTGCCCATCACCCTCGTGGGCGCAGGGCTGCCGCAACTCCCCGGCCAAATGGGGCGGGCCAAGTCCTACGCCGAGCGGCTGTTCGACTTCCCGTACATCGGCCCCCTACCCCACGATGCCGCAGCGGACGCCATCCGCAAACCGGTCGAGTCAGAGTCGGCCCGCATCGATGCCGACGCGCTAGAGGAGATTGTCACTCTCACCGAGGGATATCCATACTTTCTGCAGCAATGGGGCAAATACGCATGGGACACAGCCACGAGTTCACCAATCACCCTGGTTGACGTGCGATCGGCCACGGTGGAAGCGGTGGCGTCTTTGGACGAGAGCTTTTTCCGGGTCCGCTTCGACCGCCTCACTCCCGCCCAGAAACGCTACTTGCGGGCCATGGCGGAACTGGGTCCGGGCCCGCATCGCTCCGGCGATATCGCCGACGAGTTAAACCGCAAGGTCACTGCACTGGCACCACTACGGGCCCAGCTCATTTCCAAGGGCATGGTGTGGAGTCCCGACCACGGCGACACTGCCTTCAGCGTGCCGTTGTTCGATCAGTTCATGAAACGAATCATCCCCGACGCCTCGTGGCGCGAATGAATCGAATCAACACTTGGTAAAATTTGCTTGTGGCTCGTACACAACGATTCAAAGTGTTGACCTCCGGACAACTTTCGCTACCCGCCGCAGTACGCAAACGTTGGCATCTCGGTGGGGGCGGTCACGTGGATGTGATCGATCTCGGATTTGGCGTGGTCACTGTCCCGGCCGGACACGCCGAAGCGATACTCAATGATGTGCTTCCGGCCGAAGTGCATTTTCGAAACGTGGGCGCCGAATCCGATCCTGATCTTCAAACCGCCTGACCACTGCAACGCAGACAGTCCTGTCGGGCGCGGCGTTGGGTGATCGTTGGCGGTGACAGGTCGGCGCACGGGGCACCGCTACTGCTTTGAGAACGCTGCGAGTGTCGTTGGCGTGGAAAGGGTCAGTCGTTGGCCACTGGGAGTTCCAGCAGTCCGCCGCCGGCACCCAATGCTCCGTTGGCGCGATATACGTCGAGCTTGGCCCGTGAGTCGGTGATGTCGAGGTTTCGCATGGTGAGTTGACCGATACGGTCCAATGGACTGAACTCGCCCTTACCGGACTCCATCGACAGCCGCTCTGGCGCATACGTGAGATGCGGTCCGGATGTGTTGAGAATGGTCCAATCATCACCGCGCCGCAACCGCAGCGTGACTTCACCGGTGATGGCGGAACCAATCCACTTCTGCATCGACTCACGCAACATCAACGACTGCGGATCAAACCAACGCCCCTCGTACAGCAATCGGCCCAGCTTGCGGCCGAACGTGCGGTAGTTGTCGAATGTTCCCTCGTTGTGGATGGCCGTCACCAAACGTTCGTAGGCAATATGCAGCAACGCCATACCGGGACCCTCATAGATGCCCCGACTCTTGGCCTCGATGATGCGGTTTTCGATCTGGTCGCTCATCCCCAGACCGTGGCGGCCACCGATGGCATTGGCTTCCAGTAGTAAGTCCACTTTCGATTCGTACGAAGTGCCGTTGATGGACACCGGCCACCCTTCGGTAAAGGCCACCGTGATTACCTCGGGCTCGATGGCCACCGACTCATCCCAATGCCGAACACCCATGATCGGCTTCACCAAATCCATACCCTCATTGAGGAACTCCAACGACTTGGCCTCATGGGTGGCCCCCCAGATGTTGGCGTCGGTGCTGTATGCCTTCTCCGAGCTGTCGCGATACGGCAGTTTGCGGGCGATGAGGAACTCGCTCATCTCGGCCCGGCCGCCGAGCTCGCCGACGAACGCCTCGTCGAGCCACGGCTTGTAGACCCGCAGGTTGGGGTTGACGAGCAGGCCGTAGCGATAGAAGCGCTCGATGTCGTTGCCCTTGTACGTGCTGCCGTCGCCCCAGATGTCGACGGCATCGTCCTGCATCGCCCGCACCAGCAACGTGCCGGTCACGGCGCGGCCGAGTGGCGTGGTGTTGAAGTAGGTCTTGCCGGCCGTGCTGATGTGGAACGAGCCGCAC
>JANYHQ010000376.1 GCA_025358985.1 Acidimicrobiales bacterium | reverse complement strand
CCCAAAGAATGGCGTCCAGGGCGTCTGTGTGGATGGTCATCGGTTCCTCTTTGGGAAGCGTGATGGGTCAATAAGCTCATCATGAACTACGGAGCCCGGCAAGCATTCGTTCAAATGCGATTGAGGAGTGGTCGCGAAGCGTTGGGACGAGACGCCCACCCGACGTGGGAAGGAGGCCGCCATGGCCCCTCCGGCTCCCCGAGAACGGAATGAGTTCGGCGACGTCCACCGACTCGTCGGGTGTCATGTTTCAACCGCCTGCCGATTGGGTAGTGATACCGCGTCCGGCTCAACGGGGCATCCTGTGCATCCTGCGCATCCTATGCATCCTGTTGCGCCTTCTGAGTCAGACACAAAAGAACAAACGATGATTCGGTGCCGCACAACGGGCCGGTTGATCCGGACAGAACAGCGCCAACGCTCCGAATCCGGGGTTCGACGAGGAGTAGTTGCAACGAGGAGTAGCTGATGAGGAAGTTCTCGATTCGTCCGACGCTCACGTTGAAGGGGCGCACGTTCAAGGGTCTGCGAGGTTGGTCCGGTAAACCGTTGCATCCGCCGCTGACCGACTTCCCGATCGCTGCGTATGTGCTCGCAGCGGGCTTTGATGTCGTGTCGTGGATCGGCGGTGCGGATCGCGGGTGGGCCCGGGAGTTGTGGCACGCGGGTACGTACGCGTTCGTCGCTGGAGTCGCGGTGTCGGTGTTCGCGGCGCTTACGGGCTTGTGGGATGCGCGGAAGTCATCGGAGTCGGGCACGCAGGCTCGGCGTACGATCAACTCTCACGCCACGATCATGATCACCGTGACGGTGCTCGCATTGGCCGATGTGGTTTGGCGACTCAACGGCTATCGCAGCGAAGCGGTCACTCCCATCGGGATCGCCTTATTGTCCGTCGTCATCGCGTTGTTGGTATCGGTGGGTGCGACGTTCGGCGGAACGCTGGTGTACGACTACGGGTTCAACGTCGAAACGGCCGGCGATTCGCCGGTCTGGCACAAGTCAGAGACCGACGTCTTCCCAGGCCAGCATGACAACACGGAGGTGACGTCATGACCAAGCTGCACCGCCTATTCGACGAGCAAGGTCAGAGCCCGTGGCTCGACAACCTGACTCGCACGTCGCTCCACGATGGCACCCTGGCCCGTTTCGTAGACAACGGCATCCGAGGCGTCACGGCCAACCCAACCATTTTCGCGAAGGCCATCGAAGGGTCCGACGCCTACGACGACCAGTTCGCAACGTTGACTGCTAGCGGCACATCGGTAGTCGACGCGTATTGGGATCTGGTCATCGACGATTTGCGTCACGCGCTTGCCTTACTGCGACCGGTGTTCGATGCCAGCGGCGGTCTCGACGGGTTCGTGTCGATCGAAGTCGCGCCCGAGTTGGCTCACGACACCGCCGGCACCATCAGCGCCGCCCGCGATCTCCACACCCGCATAGACCGACCCAACGTGTTGGTGAAGATCCCCGCGACGCCCGAAGGCATCCCAGCCATTCAGGCCATGACTGCGGAAGGGCGGAGCATCAACATCACGTTGATCTTCTCGCTGCCCCGTTACGCCGCCGTGATCGACGCCTACCTGTCGGGCCTCGAGCAATATGCCAGTGCCGGCGGCGACCTCGCAGGCGTGAACAGCGTCGCTTCGTTCTTTGTCAGCCGGGTCGACTCCGAAGTAGACCGTCGCCTCGAGATGATCGCCACACCCGAAGCCCAGGCCCTGCGTGGACGTGCCGCTGTCGCCCAAGCGAAACTTGCCTACCAACTGTTCCGGGACCGGTTCTGCGACCAGCGGTGGGCCGCACTCGAGGCCCGCGGCGCCCGTCGGCAACGCCCGTTGTGGGCGTCGACGTCAACGAAGAACCCGGCATATCCCGACACCCTGTACGTCGACAATCTCATCGGCCCGGACACGGTGAACACCCTCCCCGAAACCACCATCACAACATTCGAGGACCACGGCGCCGTGGCCCGCACGATCGACCTTGACATCGACGACGCATCGGCAGTGCTCGCCGGGCTCTCCCGCGTCGGTATCGCCCTAGCCGACGTCGGTCGCACCCTCGAAGACCAAGGCGTGGCTGGCTTTCACGACTCGTTCGCCCATGTCCTCGAAACGCTCACCACCAAAGCCCGCCACCTGACGGCTCGCTGACATGCAGTCGAATCAGGCCCGGCCGAAATCGACCGAGATTCTGGTGGAGGCGACTTGGGCTCCTCGGCCTCGACCACGGGTTCGCTGACCCAAATCATGGCCGACGCCGCTTCTCTCGTCGACAGCCCAGCCGCTGGCGTGCTGCTCGCGGCCAACTGAGATGCGCCGACTGTTCCCCGACCCGGGTGACGTCGATCCCATCGACGCCTTCGGGCGGCTCAGCCGGAACGGTCACCGCTCGCGAGTACGGCTGAACATGATCGCCAGTGTCGACGGTGCCGACTCTCTCGACGGACACTCCGCAGCCCTGGGCGGACCGGTCGACAAGGCGCCGTCAGCAACCCTGCGTGCCCTGGCCGACGTGATCCTCGTCGGGGCTGCCGTGTCACCCCTTCTCGCGGGCCGAGACGCCAAACGGATTCTCGATGGCGGCTTTGCTGCGACCACCGCCACGGTTTGAACTGGAGCGTGTCCTAAAGTCCGACAGCTAGCTGTTCCTGCGATACCGGCGGCAATGACGCCGGGCGCTCGGACCCACGGAGGCGTGTTATCCAACGAGCTTCGCGAGAAGAGCCTTGACGGGAACCCGAGCGATTCGACTGGTGGTGTCTGTCAGTCCGTGCGGGAGGAGCAAGTCGTTGCCGTGAATTATGCTCCCGCACGAGTAGACCACGTTGGGGACATATCCTTCCCGTTCTGTCTCGGTCACGGTTAGTAGTGGTTGGTTGAGCCGTCCGATGACCCGCGTGGGATCGTCGATGTCGAGCAGGATAGCGCCGAGGCTATATACCCGGAATGGTCCGACGCCGTGGGTTATTATCAACCATCCGGCCTCGGTCTCGAGTGGTGATCCGCAGTTGCCTGCTCTCGCCAGATCCCAGGGTATTAAAGGAGATTCGATCTTGCAGGCCGAGTCCCAGATCCGAAGATTGTCGGAGCGCATCACATAGTTAGATTCCCCGTCGTATCGGGACAATGCCGCGTACTTCCCACCGATTCGTCGCGGGAATAATGCTGCTCCTTTATTCATTGCGCATGCTCCGCTGAGAGTCGATACGTCAAACGTCGCGAAGTCGACCGTGGCGATCATGAGCGGTAAGATTCGGAGTCCATCGTAAGCCGTACACGTCGCGTAGTAGATGACCGATCCGTCATCTTCTGTGAAGCGGACGAAACGGGCATCTTCCAAGCCGTGGCTCTCGATCGACGACCACGGGAAAATTACTCGTTCCGAGAGTTTCGATTCTGGTTCGAAGGTCACCCGATAGTTGGACGTAGCCAGCCAATGCATTGCCTTCGTGGCCATCTCGGTCAGGCGGCATGGCGCTCGCTTGCCCTCCACCGTTGCGATTGCTGCGTCGAGCTCGTGCAACTCGAACGAGTCTGCCAACAGGGCGGTGACCAGCCCGGTAGTGCTGTCGAAGGCGTTCATCTCCACCAACTTCTCGCGGAACGATGCCTTGTCGAAGACCGACGGACAATGCGTCCCGGTGACGGCGTAGCGTGACGGGGGGTCCACGGTGATTGCACCGGTGGCGTCGATGATGGCGCTGCGGAATTCGATCGACGACAGGTGGCCTTCACCAATCGATCGGAGGCTCATGATGAACCGGTACGCCCCCGGATCGAGGCCCGTCTGATCGGGATGGGCGACCATAGATGGATTCGTGAGCGCGGCAGTTTCGATCGAGAATTCTTGGGTGTAGTAGGCGCCGATGAGAAGCTGGCGTTCTTTCGACAGTTCTGCGCATCCGGCGGTGTTTCGGGTCACGTACCGAAAGTGGCTGTCGAGCACCGCTTCAAGGTTCACGTGTCGATCCTCGAACTTCGCCCGGGCCGCGTTCAGTATTCCTGCGACGTCGCTCTCCGGCAGAGCAAGGATTCGGGCGAGGAGACCGTCGTCCGGAAGGATCTGCTCGTCCGGAAGAAATGGTCTGACGATGACACGCCGGGAATCGGGGCGGAGCTCGACATCAATTCGTTCGATTCCGACCGACGCGACGGCCCCTGCCTCGAGAATGAACGGCGCATCATCCGACACCGAATCATCGAATATCGGAACTGCAGCCATTAGGAAACCTCGATTATTGCTTGTATAGCGAGAGCAGCCTCTTCCCAACCACGCACGGAAATTGTGTCGATCCCGACAGACTTCACGGGATAGTCGTTGCCTTCACATAGTTGATCACCGAAATACAGTAGTTCGTCATTGGTTAAACTAAGACGAGTGACTTGTTGACCCGTGAAGCGGACCAACGCACCAAGGCCCGAGCATCGTTGACAGCCGTCGAGCGGCGCGATCCCAGTCTTGATCAAATATTCCAGAAACAGTACATTTAATCCGTGGAGTACCTTTCTTTGGACGAAGGCGCCCGCGCACTCGACGTGACACGTCGCCGAGCCCAGGCACTCATCGAAAAAGGACAACTCCGCGCCCACCGGGTCGGTGGACGGTGGCTCGTCGAAGCAGCGGACGTCTACCAGCGACGCCGCACGGTTGCCCGACGCGGCCGGCCCCTCACGGCGTCCACCGCCTGAACAGGCTCAATCGTCACGCCGGGGCCATCAAAGGCCTCTACCGCCTCTCCACCCAGATCCCGATCGAAACATGGGCGCTCGTCGGCGGCATGATTGTCATCGTCCTCGCCTACGAACACGACACCCACTCCTGGCGCTTATCCCAAACCAAAGATTCCGATATCGTCGTCGACGTCCTTGCCGACCGCACCGTGCTCAGCGCCACCACCCAAACCCTCCAAGCCCAGGGCTTCACCCTCGACGCCTCCATAGGGTCCGGGAACGACGTGAGCCGCTGCACGTTCTCGTCCTACAAATCCCAAATCGACGTGCTGTGCCCCAGTGACGCAACACCCGACATGCTCGACACCACGGACGGAATGCGCAGCATCGCCATCCCCGGCGGACGCCGGGCCCTACGCAGCGCCCGACCCGTAAACCTTTACATCGCCGAGGACTGCTACGACGTCGAACTCCGTGTCCCCAACGTCGCCGGCGCCATCATGGTCAAAGCCGCCGCCGCCATCGACGAACGCACCAGCGACGGCCAACGCCACCTCGACGACATCGCCTTCCTCCTCGGCCTCCCCTTCGACGTGCGCACCGTCGCAGACGACCTCGAACCCGGCGACAGCGACCTGCTCAACCAACTCCGGCCACGCCTCACCAACCCAACCGACCCGGTCTGGGAACAGTGCCCCGCCGAACACAGAGACCGCGCCCTCACCTCCTACGAAACACTCATCCGACCATCACGTTGACCGCGGGAGCGGATCACACCGCAGCCTTGGGCACAACCCGCCGGGACCCATTGCTACGCGCGCTTATTGACACACTCTTGACACGGTGACACGCGTCTGACGCAGTTCTCCGGCTTCAAGGGGACCCGATGAGCATCGACGGGAACGACCAGAAATATGCCGTGCGCAGCGGAAACACCCCTTGACTGCCTTGGACGCAAAAATCCCCCATGCGGGTTCGACTTCCCCCACCTCACGCTGTTTTGAAGACGTTCCGAGCCCGTAGATCTGCCGTCGACGAAGTTCACTACGTACCGCCGAGCGGGACGGAGTCAACGAGGACCCCGGCCCCGGGGCCTGACAAGTGTTCCGGCTGACACCGCCGCCGGCTTGCGACGCATTGGGCCATCGCTTCTGGCGTAGGCGATCCCTTCAGCACGCCTGCTATCATGCCTGCATGGCCCAGATCACCATTCGAGCGAACGATGACCTTGTCCAGCGAATCAAGCGAGAGGCGGCCGAAGTTGGTCGGTCGATGAATGACTACGTCACGTCCGTTCTTGATGCAGCAACTGACCCAAACCTGGCCGGCACCTCCGCTGAACGGCTTCGGGAACGACTGCGAGTCGCCGGTCTGCTCACGACGCCATCGCGGATGTCAGGGCAGCGACCGTCCGCCGCAGCTGTCGCCGCTGCGGCTTCTCGTGCCGCCACGGGACGGCCGGTGAGCGACTTCGTCTCCGACGGTCGGTGAGCGTCTTCGCCGACTCATCGGCGCTCGTGAAGCTCTATGTCCCGGAGTTCGGTCATGAAGCCGTCCGTGCAAGTGCCGGTCCATTGGTGATTGCCATGCTCGCCCGAGTGGAGGTGCCGGCGGCATTGTGGGGTAAGTCTCGCAGCGGTGAATTACCGGCGTCAGATGCTGCGCTTCTCGTGAGTGCCTTCGAGTTCGACTACCACGGTGACGGCCAGGCCGACCCGATCTTTGCGATCGTGGTGGTTAACGAGTCGATTGTCATAGCGGCCGCGCGTCATGGCGCACGTCATGGTCTGCGCGCATACGATGCCGTGCAGCTCGCCTGCGCGATTGCGGCCCGTGGTGCGGATCCATCGGTCGACACTTTCGCCGTTTTCGATCTGAAACTGCGTGACGCCGCCGTCACCGAAGGCTTCTCCTTGCTCGACGCCGACTGACTCGCCCGGCTGTCGATGTCGTTCGTTACGTACCGCCGGGACGGAGTGAACGAGAACCCTGGCCCGGGGGATGCTGGCGGGATGGACAAGGCTCACCAGCATCGTCGACCCCGTCACCGAAAACAGATCCAGCGCCGCAACCTCACGGACCCCTGTTCTCCTCCCCCGCCGCCTCCCTGTCACCATTCCACTGGTTCAGCTTCCCGCCGAGTAATTCCAGTGCAACGGTGATGTCGTCAGATATTTCCACTCGCGGGCTGGCAGCCGATTCGCGCTACGGCTGCGATTTCAGCTCTTGCCGCATCAGCCACCCGACGCCCGTCACCGCCAACTACCACCACCCGCCGACCGTGTGC
>JANYHQ010000125.1 GCA_025358985.1 Acidimicrobiales bacterium | reverse complement strand
CCAACAGAACAGCAGAGAGCAATGGCATCAGCAAAGGACATCCAGGCGCTCCGCCAAGCGGCGGGCGTCGGCATGATGGAAGCCAAGAAGGCGTTGGAAGCCAACGAAGACAACTTCGATGCAGCCATGAAATGGCTCCGTGAAAACGGCTTGGCCTCCATGGCCAAGCGCACCGATCGCGACAACGCTCAAGGCGCAGTGGCCATCGGCATGTTGGGCAGCACCTTGTCTATCGTGCAGTTGAAGTGCGAAACCGACTTCGTGGCCAAGAGCGAGCAGTTCACCGGGCTGCTCCAAAGCATGGCCAATACCGTTGCGGCCAAGGGTGAAGCGGCCATTGCTGAGCATCAAGATGCCCTCGAAGCAATGATCATCTCGCTGAAGGAGAACATCGAACTGGGGCGCGTGGTGCGTATGGAGCCATCCAATGGTTCCGTCGTGGACAGTTATCTCCATATCCAGTCGGACCGCGGTGTCAACGCCACACTGGTGGAAGCAAGCGGGGTGTCCCAAGAGGTGGCCCACGACATTGCGCTTCACATTGCCTTCGCCCGGCCCCAATTCCTCACACGTGACGAGGTCCCGGCTGATGTGGTGGCTGCCGAACGCTCCACGCTCGAGGTGCTCACACGTAACGAGGGCAAGCCCGAGGCGGCGCTCGCCAAGATCGTGGACGGTCGGATGAACGGCTTCTTCAAAGATCGTTGCCTGCTGGAGCAAGAGTTTGCCAAGGACAACAAACTCACCATCAAGGGCATCCTCGGCTCGGGCAGCATTGCCCGTTTCGCCCAGGTGGAAATCGGCTGATCGCAGCTTCACACGTTCAGCGTTACTGTCGGTGCCCGGCCCGGTTGTGGGACGGGCATCTGCGCGTCGATATGAGGTCAGTGGGACGGGCATCAGCGTGACTACTAGCCTGGCGTTTTCGCGAAACATGAACAGAGCGTGACTGGAAGGGGTGGCTCCGTGGCGCCACGATGGGGACGGGTTCTGTTGAAGCTTTCTGGTGAGGCGTTTGCCGGCGAGGCAGGCAACTCCATTGATGGAGGCACGGTGGCCCGCCTGGCCAAGGAAATCGTGGAGGCCCGTACCGAGTTGGGGGTAGAGATGGCGGTGGTGGTGGGCGGCGGCAACATTTGGCGGGGGGCCACTGGTGCCAACTCCGGCATCGACCGGGCCACCGCCGACTACATGGGCATGTTGGCCACGGTGATGAATGCGTTGGCATTGCAAGACGCCATTGAAAAGGCCGGCAATCAGTGTCGGGTACAGAGCGCCATTCACATGGCGGAGATTGCTGAGCCATACATCCGGCGCCGAGCGGTCCGTCACCTGGAGAAGGGGCGAGTGGTGATCTTTGCCGCCGGTATTGGTCAACCGTTCCTCACCACGGACACGCCCGCGGCCATGCGCGCCGCCGAGATCGAGGCCCAAGCCGTGCTCAAAGGCACTCACGGCAGCGTGGACGGGGTATACGACGCCGACCCCCGCACCCATCCCGACGCGGTGAAGTTCGACACCGTCACCTTCCATGAGGTGCTCACCAAGGGTCTCAAGGTCATGGACTCCACCGCCATCAGTTTCTGTATGGACAACAACCTTCCCATCGTGGTGTTCAACGTCATGCAGCACGGCAACATCCGCAAAGTCCTCCTTTGGGACCCGCCGATCGGTACGCTGGTCTCGTGACCGAAGATCTGATGGCCGACGCAATGGAGAAGATGGCCAAGGCCACCGCTCATGTGCAGTCCGATTTTTCTGCGGTTCGTACCGGGCGGGCCACGCCGGCGCTGGTGGAAAAACTCCGAGTGGAGTACTACGGCAGCGAAGTTCCGTTGCAACAGATCGCTGGCTTCAGTGTGCCCGAAGCTCGGTTACTCATTATCCAGCCCTATGACAAAGGCGCCATGAAGGCCATCGAAAAGGCCATTCAACAGGCGGATCTGGGTATGACTCCATCCAATGACGGCGTGGTGATCCGCCTCATCTTCCCCACCCTCACCACCGAGCGCCGTAAGGACCTGGTGAAGGTGGTCAAAGGCAAAGCAGAGGATGGACGAGTGGCCGTGCGCAATGTGCGTAGGGCGGTTCGCCAGGACCTCGAAAAGTCGGAGAAGGACGGGCTCATCTCCTCCGACGAGCTGGAACGTGCGGAGAAGGAGCTCGACAAGCTCACCCACGATTACGTCGCCGAAATCGACAAGCTCTTTGCTCACAAAGAGGCCGAACTGCTCGAGGTGTGAGGCCCTGGTCTCACTCTCCACGCACCGAGAAGACCCAGGGGGTCTACACACATGGATGACGAACGCAGCACCAAAGGACCGGA
>JANYHQ010000300.1 GCA_025358985.1 Acidimicrobiales bacterium | reverse complement strand
AGGTGCCAGCAAAGGCTTTACTGATGGCCACCACGGCGAAGATGGCCAGCGCCACCAGTTCCACCCCCAACAGCACCACCTGTGTAGCAGCCGACAGTTCGATGCCCCGCCAGCAGATCCATGTCATGGCCACGATGAAGGCGATACCGATGGCAGTGGTGAGCCAGATGTTGCGGGCCGCCTTTTCGCTGAACAACAACACCATGTACTGGCCCGACACCCCAGCCAGGTTGGGCATGATCACGAGGTCCGCCACGATGCACCCCCACCCGGCAATCCAACCCGCTTTGGGCCCGAACGCCCTTACTCCCCATGTGAAGTTGGTGCCACAATCCGGATCAGCCCGATTGAGATAATAGAACGCCGCCGCAATGCATCCCATAGGGACGAATGCAAACAACATGATGAACGGGGCTTTGGCCCCCACTTCGCCGGTGACCAACCCAATACTAGCGGCCAGGCTGTATCCGGGGGCGGTTGAGGCCACGCCGATGACGATGACCGCCACCAACCCGAGTGAACCCCGTTTCAGTCCCTTGTCGGATGACTGCTGCGGTTCGGAGAGCACGCTCGGCGTCACGCGGTCACTCTGTCACATGAGACCACCCGTTGCCCGGCGGCGAACAACTTGTTCACACGAAAGGGACCAGCGACCTGCGCGGCCAACAATGTCATCATCTGGTCATGAGTGCTGCACTTGCGTCCATCAATGTCGGCATCATCGGCACCGGCTTCATGGGTGTCACACACACCGAGGCACTCCGTCGTTTGGGAGTCAATGTGGTGGGCATCGTGGGTTCCACTCCCCAACGGGCCCTGGCCAAGGCCGAGGCCGCCAACCTGCCCCGTGTATACGACTCGGTGGACGCGTTGTTGGCTGATCCCGCCATTCACGCCGTACACATCACATCACCCAACGACATGCATCACGTTCAGGCGGCGGCGGTCATCACTGCCGGCAAGCACGTCATTTGTGAGAAACCGCTGGGTACCACTGCGACAGAGTCGGCGGACCTCTTGGCCCGGGCCCAGCACGCCGGGGTAGTGCATGCGGTGTGCTTCAACCAGCGTTACTACCCACTGGTGCACCAGGCTCAGGCCATGGTGGCCAACGCCGAACTGGGAACTCCCCGACTGGTGAGCGGCGGCTATCTGCAGGACTGGTTGCTGTTGGAAACCGATTGGAATTGGCGTCTGGTGGCTGAACGCGCTGGTGCCCTTCGGGCAGTGGCTGATATCGGCAGCCACTGGTTCGACAATGTTGAGTTCATCCTGGGCTCGCCCATCACCGACGTGTTCGCCGACCTTCATACCTTCATCACGTCACGCCAGCGACCTACGGGTGACGTGGAGACGTTTGCGGCCCACTCGCTTGGTGAGGTCGAGCGCGTCACCGAACCGGTGGTGTCCGACGATGCCGCAGGGATACTGGTGCGTTTCGCCAATGGGGCGCGGGGTACGTGCACCATCTCCCAGGTGTCGGCGGGTCGTAAGAACGCCATGTCGTGGGAAATCAATGGATCGCAATCGTCACTGGCGTGGAACCAAGAGAACCCGGAAGACCTGTGGATAGGGCACCGCGGTAGGCCCAACGAACTCCGCAAACGCGATCCCGGTCTCATGCATTCGACAGCCGCTGCGATCACCGGTTACCCGGCCGGTCATGTGGAGGGATATCCAGATACATTCCGGGCGCTGTTTGCAACCATCTACGCCGACATCGTGGCCGGTGGCCCATCACCGGTGCCGACGTATCCCACGTTCGCCGATGGTCATGACGCGGTATTGGTATGTGAAGCAGTAGCCCGAAGCGCGGCGTCGGGAACGTGGGCCACAGTGCAGCGCGAGGCTGGTGAGCGCTCGTAACATCGGCCCATGAGTGAGGCACAGGATCCCGGTCGGTTGACAGCAAAGACGGCACTCGTCACCGGTGGAGGGTCCGGCATTGGCCTGGCCATGGTTCGCCGATTCGTCAGCGAAGGGGCCAGGGTGGTGGTGGGTGATCTGGACGGCTCCCGGCTGTCGATGCTGCATGACGAGTTCGGCTCTTCAGTTCACACCGTTGTATGTGATGTAACCAATGAGGCCCAGGTAGAGCATCTGTGCCTGGCCGGCGTTGAAGCGTTTGGTCCGTTCGACATTGCCGTGGCCAATGCGGGTCGGGGTGGGTACGGGCTCATCGTTGATGCCGACGTGTCCGAGTTCCGTTCCATCCTGGACCTGTGCGTCACTGGGGTCATGCTCACCATCAAACATGCGGCGCGGTGTATGAACGACGGTGGATCGATCGTCACCGTGGCGTCGTTGAACGGCACTCAACCCTCCGCTGGTATGAGCGCTTACTGTGCCGCCAAGGCAGGTGTCATCATGCTCACCCAGGTGGCTGCCATGGAACTGGGAGAGCGGGGCATCCGGGTCAACGCCATCGCCCCTGGGCTCATCCAGACCCCCGCCACCGGAGGGTTCTTCGACGTTCCCGGGGTGGTTGAAGAGTTCATGGACAACACCACACTTGGTCGTTACGGATTGCCCGAAGAGGTGGCGGCGTTGGCCGTGTTCTTGGCGTCTGACGAATCGGGCTTTGTCAGTGCGTCGACCTTCGCCGTTGACGGCGGCGGATCCACGGGGCGCTATCCGCAGTTGCGCCGGGCCTTCGCCCGACTGGCGCAGGGATGAACCGGCGCCCGGTTCTCGTGATCACCAGCGCGCTTATGGTTGTGGCGGGAACGTGCGTTGGTGGTGGTTCTGATGCAGGTGCGGCCCGCCGCGTTCGAAGGCCAACCACCACTGTGCGTCCCGTCAAGGCCACCGCGCTGCAGATTGATGCGTCCCAACTGGGAGAGGTCAGCGGATGTGCTTTCAGCCATCGCGACCCCGCAATGGTGTGGTTGCACAACGACTCGGGTGATCGGGCCCGAGTCATCCCGGTCAACATCGGCACCGGGGCGGTTGGTACATCGGTTGAGCTCGCCGGTGTGGACGTGGTGGACACAGAAGACATCGCCATCACGGCTTCGGGCGATCTGCTCCTCGCTGATATCGGAGACAACAACGCACAACGCCCCGATGTGGCGCTGATCCGATTTGCGGAGCCAGCCAAGGGAGCCACATCGGCGTCGGCTGTGGTGACGCGTTATACGTATCCGGATGGGGCCCACAACGCTGAGTCCATCCTGGTGGAGCCCGATGATGGTGCCGCGCTCATCATCACCAAGGTGGACTCTGGACAATCACAGGTATTCCGGGCCGACCTGGCTCCCGAGGGGTCCCGGGTTATGACACGGGTGGGTGCCATCACCATCAGCAACGAGGGCTTCTTCTTTCCCAATCTCATCACCGGCGCCGACGCACTGGGTGACGGTTCAGGGATTGTTCTGCGTACATACTTGTACGGGTACATCCTGAGACGTCGCGTGGGGGGTACGTTTGAGTCTGCACTGGTCGCCAAATTGCAGCGCTTCGGTCTACCGCCCATGGCTCAGGCCGAAGCCATCTGCTCATCGCGTGATGGCCGTCAACTGGTCACCGCATCGGAGTCACGCGGCGAGTCCACGTTCGCCCTGGCCGTGGTACCCGCTCCCAAA
>JANYHQ010000265.1 GCA_025358985.1 Acidimicrobiales bacterium | reverse complement strand
TCCTTCGACGAGGCCATCAACGGCACCATCGTGGAGTTCGACGACGGTGACATCGTCACCGGTACCGTCGTCAAGATCGACAAGGACGAGGTCCTACTCGATATCGGATTCAAGTCCGAGGGCGTCATCCCGAGTCGTGAGCTGAGTATCCGCCACGACGTCAATCCGTCCGAGGTGGTCAGCCTGGGCGAAGTCATCGAAGCGTTGGTCCTCACCAAAGAGGACAAAGAGGGCCGTCTGGTCCTGTCCAAGAAGCGTGCTCAGTACGAGCGGGCATGGGGCTCCATCGAGAAGATCAAGGAAAACGACGGCGTCGTCTCCGGTCCGGTCATCGAAGTGGTCAAGGGCGGTCTCATCATCGACATCGGCCTACGCGGGTTCCTGCCAGCATCACTGGTGGAGTTGCGCCGTGTGCGCGACCTGCTGCCCTATGTGGGCAAAACACTCGAGACCAAGATCATCGAGCTCGACAAGAACCGCAACAACGTGGTGCTCAGCCGTCGGGCATGGCTGGAAGAAACGCAGAAGGATCAGCGCGAGAACTTCCTGGCCAACCTGAAGCCAGGCGAGGTTCGCGAGGGCGTCGTGTCCAGCGTGGTCAACTTCGGTGCATTCGTTGACCTTGGCGGTATGGACGGCCTTGTGCATGTGTCCGAACTGTCCTGGAAGCACGTCGATCACCCCTCGTCGGTGGTCACCGTTGGTGATCGCATCACCGTGCAGGTCCTCGAGGTCGATTACGAGCGGGAGCGCATCAGCCTCTCGCTCAAGGCCACCCAGCAGGATCCGTGGGCGGAGTTCGCAGGCGCTCACCGCGTTGGCGAGTTGGTATACGGCCGGGTTACCAAGTTGGTGCCGTTCGGGGCGTTCGTACAGGTTGGCGAAGGCATCGAAGGTTTGGTGCACATTTCGGAAATGGCCGTTCACCACGTGGATCACCCGGAGCAGGTCGTCAGCCCCGGCGAGGAACTGTGGGTCAAGATCATCGATCTCGACCTCCAGCGTCGTCGTATCAGCCTGTCGATCAAGCAGGCCGCCGAGGGTGGCATCGTGGCCGCCGAGTACCAGGATGCGTTCGGCGAGCACGCCTATGACGAGTCCGGCAACTACATCGGTCAAACCGAATACGTTACGGGAGAGTTCACCCCCGACAACGAGGCCCAGGCCGCGTGGCTCGAGGAGTACAACGCCCAGCAGGCTCAAGAAGCAGCGGCTGCGGCCGTTGCTCCCGAAGCCTGAACAGTCCCACGCTGTTGACCGAAGCCGCCCTCACGGGCGGCTTCGTCGCGCCACCCCCGAACCCCCCCCCGCAACCCAACCCCAGCGCGGCACGTCGGCACGGCGGATCCCACTGCATGTAGTTGAAACGGCCGATTTGGCCTAAGTAGACCGCGTTGAACGCGAATGTCGGTCCCGACGTGGCGCGACCGGTTAGGGGTGGGGGTGGCCGTACAGCCAGACTTGGCGACATGACCATCATCAAGATCAATGCCATCACCGTCCCCGCCGATGCCGGCGACGAACTGGCCCGCCGTTTTGCCGCTCGGGCGGGTGCGGTGGACGGGACCGAGGGCTTCGAAGGATTCGAGCTGCTCAAACCCACGGACGACCGCCTGCAGTGGCTGGTGGTCACCCGTTGGAACAGCCAGGACAGCTTCGACGCTTGGACCAAGTCGCAGTCGTTTGCCCAGGGTCATCAAGGAGCCAGCGCACCCGCCCAGCATGGGGGCCCCATCAGCACCGGCGCAGAGTTGTGGAACTACGAGGTGGCCGGAGGCTCATCCAAGTAGCGCATGAGCCGAGCGCTCAGTCGAGGCGGATGATTCCCATGCGCACGGCCCGCACCACCGCTTGAGTGCGGTCGGCACTGTCGAGCTTCTGGTAGATCGACGCCAGATGGTTCTTCACCGTTTTGACCGAGATGTACAACTTCGATGCCACTTCAGTGGTTGACAGTCCGTCCGCCACCAACTGCAGTACTTCTTCTTCACGCTTGGAGATCACTGGCTCCGACGGGGCCGGTGAAACCAGGGTGCGTGCTTCACGCAACATGGATCGGGCAAACTCGGGCGACAAGGCTCCATCGCCGTTGGCGGCCGCTCGTACCGCCTCGGCCACCTCGTCAGTGGAGGCGTCCTTCACCAAATAGCCCGAAGCGCCCACCCGGATGGCCTTGGCCAACACCTCACGATCAGCGTGCATAGTAAGCATCACCACCCGTGTGCCGGGGCAGCTCTGGCGGATCCGGCGGGTGGCCTCAACTCCATCGAGCACTGGCATGGTGACGTCCATGAGCACCACGTCGGGCTCCAGCGCGCGAGCCATCCGCACACCCTCTTCACCATCGCTACTTTCACCGACCACCGTGAAGCCGTAGGTCTCCATCGACCGGCGCAGACCCTCGCGCAGCATTCGATGGTCGTCCACCAACAGCAGACGGATTGGTCGTTGGAGGGGAAGTCCCGACGAGTTGACGGAAGACGCCAGCGTGCTCATTATTCGATCAATCGGCATCGTACGGTGGTTCCTTGACCAGAACGACTCTCAATCTCCAGACGAGCCCCGATGCCCGCCGCACGCTCACGAAGGCCACGCATTCCGTAGGAGTCCACCCGTCCACTAGCCCCGCTAAATCCCACGCCGTCGTCGCGTACCTCTAGCAACGCCCCCACGCCATCGCTACGCCACCGCACCCACACGTTCTGCGCCGACGCGTGGCGCTCCACGTTCACCACGGCCTCCTGGGC
>JANYHQ010000208.1 GCA_025358985.1 Acidimicrobiales bacterium | reverse complement strand
GAAGTGGTGGAGACGCATCGTCGCGGGCATGCCACTCGCTTTGCCCAAGGGGCGGCGGCCCGGGGCGTGGACGTGGTCATCGCGTTGGGCGGCGATGGGACCGTCAACGAGGTGGCCAACGGTCTGGTCCGCAGCCAAACCGCGTTGGGGGTACTGCCCGGCGGCTCCACCAATGTGTTTGCCCGCCAACTGGGGTTTGAGAACGAGCCGGGGGCGGCGGCCATTCAGCTGTTGGCGGGCCTACGCAACAACACTGTCCGCCGTATCGGTTTGGGCAACGTCAATGGTCGGTACTTCTGCTTTCACGTGGGTATGGGCTTTGACGCCGCGGTAGTGGCCCGAGTGGAACGCTTCGGTCAACTGAAGCGGTGGCTGGGCCATCCCCTGTTCGCCTATGCCGCAGTGTCCACATGGATGCGCGGTTATGACCGCAAGCGCCCGCACTTCTCGGCCGAGGTGGCTGGCACCCCGCGTACCGTTGCCGTGGACCGACCTCGGGATCCCCGGGGGGCGGTGCGGTCGGCAGCAAGGGCCATTTCGTCTCGGTTGCGGCCCGATGCCAACGTTCCGGTGGTCACCATCGATGGCTACTTCGCGGTGGCATTGAACGTGGACCCGTATACGTACCTGGGCCCACGGGCCATCTCCCTGGCCCCTCAGGCCAGTATCGATGCGCCGCTGTCACTGGTGACACTCAAGACATTGGCGTTGGCCCCCACCATGCGCACCATGTTGATGGCGCTGCGTGACGGTAACCGTGTGCGCACCATGCCGGGCGTGGATGTCCGCAACGGTTTGCACGGGTTCACGGTACGAGGACGACGGCCGTTCCCCTGGCAGGTTGATGGCGACCATCTGGGGGACACGGACCTACTGGAGTTCCGGTGGGAGCCCGAAGTGATGGCCCTCGTGCTGCCCGGTCCGCCAAATCGTGGCACCACCGACGCTCGAGAGGGTAGAAGTACTCGCTGAGCGGGACTTCTTACCCTGTCGACCCCCAGGTGTCACCCGCTGGCCCCGGTATAGCCACGCAACGCAACTCGCCACAGCGCCGATGCCACCACATTGGCAACAATGGCCACCCCCGCCGCCAGTGCCACCCACGCCGCCCCTCGCTGACCCAACGCCACCTGGGTGGGCACCGTGGTGAACAGTGCCACTGGCAGCACCACCGAGAACACGGTACGCAGAGCACCCCGGTAGATCTGCACCGGTAGGCGTGACGTTTCCACCAACCCCTGGAGCAGGTCGTCCACACCTTCAGAGCTCACCGAACGTAATGAGAGGCTCATCATTGCCAGGGAAACGGCATAGAGAATGACGATGGCACACAAGAATGCGCCCAAGAACAGTGCAATTGAACCAACTGTGACCGGTTGATCAGTGGCAATCAATCCGGTGAAGGCCAAGATCAACCCCAGCACCGGATCCAGCCAATTGAATACCCCAATATGGCGAAAACTCACCATGAATTGGCTGTTGACCGGCTTCGTCAACAAGAAATCCAGCGTTCCATCACGAACATATTCCGTCATTCGGGCCAGGTTGGGGGTGATCAATGCTTGACGAACACCGTTGAGCGCGAAGAACAAGCCGACCACGATCAACATTTCGGCGTAGGTCCAACCCCGCACGCTTGTCGTGAAACGAAAGTAAACTCGGATGCCCAAGGCGGCCCAGCCCAACCAGAACGTGCTCAGCACCAAGTTGGACCAGAAGTTGACTCGATACTCCATCTCGGTGGCCAGCGTGTTGCGCCAGAAGATGGCAAGCAACCGTCGGTAACGCCATCGCGAACGTATCTGAACCGTCATCCGCCCACCGCTTGGTGCCGCTTGATACCTCGACTCCAGAGCACCCGCACCGCTACCGTGAAGGCCGCCAGCCATCCTGCCAACGTGGCCATCCCCACCACGATCTGAGCGGTGTCCAAACGGCCCAGAATCAACTCGATAGGCAATCCGACAGTGGAACGAAACGGAAGAATGGCCGCAGCCCTACGCAGGCCCGGTGGCAACACACTCACAGGCGCAATCCATCCGGCCAAGAACGCACCCGCACCCCACCACAGGGCGTAGAGGTTTCCTGATTGCGTTGACCAAAAGGCCACCATGGCAAAGGTGAGTGCCATGGCGGTAGTGAGGGCGTAGCCACCGCCAAGCGCCACCACACCGAGAATGAGATTCATCACCGAGCCGCTGACGCTGAGGTCCGGTAGTGCAATGGTGGCCACTACCAACACCGGCACCAGCAGAGCTGCGCTCAGTACCCGTTGGCCCACCTCCAAACCCACTTGTTGGGTAAGTGGCGACACCGGCCGCAACAACAACGACGAAAGTTCGCCGGTACGCACAAGGTCGTCCCAACGCCAGGCAATGGATGAGGTGGTGAGTTGAAACACCACCGCACCAACTGCGTAATACGAGATGAAACCCTGGCGATCCCACCCGGCGGTAGGTCCCACCTCCTCCACCACCGACAGCCATACGGTCATCATCACCAGAGGAAACAGGGCGGTGAGCAAGAAGATGGCCACCTGGCCTCGATACGCCAGTGCCTGCCCGAAGCCAACGCGCATGAGGCTCCGCCAAATGACGATCCGCTCACTCACGGGCGGCATCCACTGACACTGCATCCGTGGCGCGTTGATCGAACACGGTTCGCATGGTGTCCTCGATTGAGGGTTCCTCGATGGACACATCCACCACCGGCAATTCCGCCAGCAACCGACTGGCAACATCGCGGGTGGCTGCGCGCGGCACCCGCATCACGGCGTGGGTGCCATCGGACTCGATCACTTCGCCGTAGCCAGCAAACACGCCTGACTCCACCGGGTCTGACAACGTCACCGTCACCAAGCGGAACGGAGCCGCCTGCTCAACCAAGTCAGCCAGGTCACCGTCATAACGCAATACACCGTGGTCGATGAGCACCACACGTTTGGCGAGACTGGTGACATCAGCCATGTAGTGACTGGTGAGCAGCACCGTGGCGCCGTGGCGCTGGTTGTACTCGGCAATGAAGCTGCGCACAGCGCCCTGGCCGCGCACATCGAGGCCCAGTGTTGGTTCGTCAAGGAACAACACATCGGGTCGATGCAGCAGTCCTGCCGCCAACTCACAGCGCATCCGTTCACCAAGGCTCAGCATGCGTACCTGTTTGGTGAGCAACGGCTCCAACCCCAAGAGGTCAACCAATTCGTCGAGACTCTCCTTGAACTGCGTATCGCCGATTCGATAGATGGCCTGGTTGACGCGCAGCGACTCGATGGTGGGTAGATCCCAGAACAGCTGATTTCGTTGGCCCATCACGAACGTGATGCGAGACAAGAACTCAGCGCGGCGTTCATTGGGCGTGAAACCGAGGACACGAACGGTGCCATGGGTTGGGTACAGCAGGCCAGCGAGACATTTCAAGGTGGTGGTTTTGCCCGCACCATTGGGTCCCAAGAAGCCGACCACTTCGCCATCATCAATGCGAAACGACACGTCATCCACTGCCCGTACCAACTCATAGCGGCGATGCAGCAGTGCCTTCAACGACGAGCCCAGCCCGGCGTCGCGATGCGACACCCGAAAATGCCGTGCTAATCCTTCGACCTCGATCATCGACGGCAACGCTAACCCTCATCGCGGTGCCCGAGGCCTTACATTTCCGCCGGGCGCGAGTTCGAGCGGTTCGCGGACCTCAGCCCAGTGCGGCGCGAGCCACGTCAGGCACATTGGTGATCACTGCGTCCACGCCCCACGACGCCAACTCGCGAATGCGGTCTGGGTCGTCCACAGTCCACGTGTTGACCCGCAAACCTGCGGCGTGGGCCGCCTCCACCAGCGCACGATTCACGGCCAAATGCAGCGGGTGGAGGGCCTCGTGTCCAGCTTCGGCCACCCGAGAAATCAACGTGGCGGCGTCGGGCTGCGGGCGGGTACACAAGAACCCGGTACGCAACAAAGGTGCCACCGATCGCACCACCGCAATGGTGTCGAAGTCGAACGACGAAACCAGCATGCGGTGCGCATCCGATCGCGATAGCAGCAGCTCCGCCGCCTTCCGGGCCAGCCACTGATCGACGTCATAGTCCAGCTCGTCCAGATCGCTCTTGATTTCCACATTGACGTCCATACCGACACAGGCATCGAGGGCCACGCTGAGGTCTGGTACGTACGATGGAAGCGCATCACGGTTCATCGCAACGATAGGTCCCAGGCCGGCAATCGACGCATCATGGTGCACGATGAGCGCACCATCAGCACAGCGGCGTACATCGAGTTCCACCATGTCCGCCCCCATGGCCCGGGCCCGCTGGAACGCCGCCACCGTGTTCTCTCGTTCCGCTTTAGATGCTCCTCGGTGCGCCGCAATGATCATGGTGGGCAAGCTAATTGGTCAACGGCCTATGCGGGGCTCCACCGATGTGGGCACTCGCAACTCCACCACCGCACCATGGCCGGGACTGGGGTTGTTACGGGTGGCGATGACCCCGCCCAGTTCCGAGGTGATAAGTGTACGTACAATAGTGAGACCAAGGCTGGCGGTGTTGGCCAGCGAGAATCCCTGGGGGAAGCCCACCCCATCATCACGGACAACCACCCGCAATTCACCAACGCGATGTTCGAGCTCGATGTCCACCCGCCCGCCCCCGCCTTCACCCTGACCTTCCCCCTGGCCGTGGGCAAAGCCGTGCTCCATGGCGTTTTGCAGCAACTCCACCAGCACCACAGCCAGCGGAGTGGCGATTTCTGCTGCGAGGTCGCCGATGACTCCGGTGACGATGAAGCGCACAGGCCGCTCGGTTGGCTGTAGTCCCTCCTCCACCATACGAACGAGGGGGCGGATGATTTCATCAAACGGTGCCGACTCACGCGTATCGCGCGCCAACGTCTCATGGACCAGCGCCATGGAGCGGATGCGGCGCACGGAGTCGTCAATGGCCTGCTTGGCTTCTGGCGAATTCAATCTCCGACCCTGCAATCGCAACAGGGCGCTGATGGTTTGCAGGTTGTTCTTCACGCGGTGATGCACCTCGCGGATGGTGGCGTCTTTGGAGCGCAACAGGCGATCGCGGCGACGCAGATCGGTCACATCACGCACCAGCACCACCGCCCCGGTTACCTCGGTGGGGCCGGTGAGCATTGGGATGCACCGCAGTTGAATCACCACTGCCCCACCGGACTCGGCCGACGCAGTTGGCGCTACCACCTGCTGTACTCCCAATCCCTTGCCCGCAGGACGGAGCAGAGGGCGTTCCGTCTCTCTGGTGGTGGGTTGGGCCGTGGTCCACGCATTGGCCACCAGGCTGGGGTCGATGCCCAGTTCGGCGAGCGTACGACCTTCGGTGTTCACTCGTACCCCGAAACGGTTGAGGGCCGATGTGGCGTTGGGCGATGCGTACGTAACGCGACGCTGCGCATCGATCACCAGCACGCCGTCGCCCACGCGCGGCATCTCGGTTTGGTCGGCGTCGTCTGAAAACGGAAACACGCCATTGGCAATCATCTCCGCCAAACGCTCTGAGATCTGGAGATATGTCCGCTCCAAACGACCGGGACGGCGCACCGTGTTGAGTGCTTCCTCACACAAGATGACGGCCAGCAAGCGTCCGTCCAGCCGCACCGGAATAGTGCGTGCACGTATTGGTTCACTTGTATGTAGGCCCTGTACGTTGGCTTCGTGGGCCATACCGGAGGTCCACGTGTCGTGCACCAATGGACGCTCATTGGCAGTGATGACGGTACCCACCGGGTCCTGCTGGTAGAGCGTTTGTCCGGTGGTGGGTCGCACGTGCGCGGCTACCGTGAATTGCTCTTGGCCAACGAAGCGCAGCAGCAGCAGATCAGCAAAACTGAAGTCCGCCACCATGCCCCATGACGCCACCAACCGCCGCAAGTGGTCTTCGTCGGCGCCCGCGCTACTGGCACCCTGCGTCGGTGTCGCTATCGCGGCCACAGCATGTCACCCAACCGGGCCAGCGACGCCAAGTCGGTGATGTCCCCGGGTTGTTCCGCGATGGCCACCAACACCTCGGTGTCAGCAGCCAAACGGCGGCGGGCTGTGGCCTCGTGTTCGGCCAGCGCCGCAAAGCGCAGATGGGTCCGGGCCATGGCCTCGATCACCCGTCGTTGGGCCACGGTGCCCGACGACTTGGGAGCGCCCTGGGCCTCGATACGACGAGCGAGAGCTACTGCCGCAGGGTCGGCGATTTCGGCGGGCAACACTCGGTTGAGCACCAACGCCCCACGCCGCAACTTGCGCTTGGCCAACTCGGCCAGCAGGAACTCGGCCTCATGCAGTGGCGCCGGCTCCGTGGTGGTGATGACGGCGAACGTGGTGCGCTCATCGTGGAGCAGTGCCGCTACGGCGTTGGATCGGTCCACAAAACCCTCGTACATGGACTGGAACAGCAGGAAGAACTCGGCGATGTCTTTGAGGAACTGCGATCCCAATATGCGATCGGCTACTTGGTAGAAGGGTTTGGCGGCCAGATACCCCAATCGACCGGCCCGCTCGCCACCCACCCGGTACGGCAGGGTGATCCAGCGCAACAATGCGCTCGAGAAGAAGTCCGCCATCCGCGCCGGGGCATCAAGGAAGTCGAGGGCATGACGAGACGGCGGTGTGTCGATGATGATGAGGTCGTAGCGGCCACTGCGCTCGAGTTCGTACAGGCGTTCCAGTGCGATGTAGTCGTGGCTTTGGACGAAGCGCTGCGTGATGTTGCGATACAGCGGATTCACCAAGATCCGTTGGGCGGTGGCGGCGTCCGGAGCGTGGCGGGTCACCAGGTCGTCCCACGACGCTGACGTGTCGAGCATGGCCACCCACAACTCGGCTCCTGCTGGCATCCCCTTGCCCAGCATCACGCGGGTCTCGGCGTTGCCCACCGACTCCATACCCAACGCCGTTGCCAACCGGCGGGCCGGATCGATGGTGAGTACCAACACCCGACCACCTTGGCGGTGCACCGCAGCCACCGCCAACGCCGCCGCCGTGGTGGTTTTGCCCACCCCACCCGAACCACAGCAGATGATCACCCCACGACCGGCCACCGCCTGCGCCATGGACGCCACGGGTACCGCCTTGGTGCGCTTGGCCCGCCCGGCGGTCACCATCCCAACTCGTCGCCCAAATACTCGGCCACTGCCGTGGTGGTGGCCAGCCCCGGGGTGGCTTCGGTGAGTGCCGGAACAAACGCCGTGGCCACACCCGGATCCAGCGATGCCAGCAGTTCCTGCAGATGCGGTTCACGCGAACGACGCAACCCCACCGCCAGCCGGTTCGACGCGATCATGGCCTGTACTGCGCCGATAGTGACGCCCGCACCGAGCTTCTTCGCAAGCGTTGCGCCACCGTCTGCACACATAGTATCGAAGAGTTCTTCGTCGTCTCGGGTGAACGGTTCGGGCAGAACCCGGTTGACCACCACGGCGGCCAGAC
>JANYHQ010000196.1 GCA_025358985.1 Acidimicrobiales bacterium | reverse complement strand
GCCTCGCCAGTGTGGACACCGGCGAGGCGTTTGCTGCAATTCGAAAGTTGTAACTGGGTGGGGTAGTCCATGAAACAGGACCGCCCGTTTCGTCACGTCACTTCTTGGCAGAAGCTCGCTTGGCTACCGCTTTGCGGGTGGGAGCCTTCTTGGCCGCCACCACTCTCTTCACTGCTCGCTTGGCAGGGACCTTGACAGCAGCATTCTTTCTCACTGTTGCCTTCTTGGCCGGAGCCTTCTTCGCAGCGACCTTCCTCACTGCCACCTTCTTGGCTGCTGCCCGCTTGGCCGGAGCCTTCTTGGCGGCAACCTTCTTCACTGCAACTTTGCGAACCCCAGCGGTCTTCTTCACTGCGGCTTTCTTTACTGTGGCCTTTTTAGTGGCCCTCTTCACAGCAGCCTTCTTGGCCGGAGCCTTGACTGCTGCCTTCTTGACTGCTGCGCGCTTGGCCGGAGCCTTGGTTGCTGCAGCTCGCTTCGGTGCTGCCTTCTTCGTGGGTGCCATGGTCACTTCCCCTTGATCTTGTTTGGGAACCGTTAGTGCTGCTCAGCTCTTACCGTTGACGGCTGCTTTGAACGCAGATCCAGCCGTAAACTTGGGAGCCTTTGAAGCAGGGATTTCAAGGACTGCACCGGTCTGCGGATTACGACCGGTACGCGCCTGGCGCTCGGAGGCGCTGAACGATCCGAACCCCGGGATGGTGACCTTGTCGCCGCTGCGTACGGCGGTGATAATCGCCTCAACCACTGCGGCTAGCGCCTTGTCGGAGTCAGCTTTGCTGAGATCCGACGATGTTGCGATTGCGTCGATCAACTCTGATTTGTTCACGCATTCCTCCTGGGACATCTCGATACTTGGCGAGCATCATCAGACAGGAAAACGAATTACAAAGCAAGCATTTCCATTGGGACCGCCACCCACCATCACACTATCGTAAAAACCACCGACAATCATTGACGATTCTTCATGGCACAAAACTCACCATACATATAGGTGTACTTAGTAGTTTAATCTGTACACCTACTACAGTACCGGGTCGGTGACCAATTCGAGCTCCACAGTGACTCCGTTGAGCACCGCGTTTCCGCTCAACGGGTCCACCAGATCGGTGCCGAAGAGGACATTGGTGTTGACCCCAGCATAGCGTTTGGCCACGTTCTGACGCGTCCCTTGCACAGCATGACCCCATCCATGAGGAAGGCTCACTACGCCGCGCATCATCGTGTCGCTCATTTCCATCGGAGCCACCACGCTTCCCTCCGTCGTACGTACGCGTATCTGCTGTCCGTTGCGCGCGCCAAGATCACGTGCATCGTCGGGATGAACATGCAACGTGCATCGCTCACGTCCCTTCACGAGCACTTCCAAGTTGTGCATCCACGAGTTGTTGGAGCGCAGGTCGCGACGCCCCACCAGCACCATCGGAGTTACATCGGGCACATGCCGTGACATCATCGCGGTGGCGTGTTCCACCAACGTGGTCGGGGCCAGTTCGATCATTGCGCTGGGTGTACGCAGCACGTCGGGAATACGTGGTTGCAGTGGTCCGAGGTCGATACCGTGGGGATGGGCGGCGAGCACAGCAAGGCTCAACCCGTCGGGGCGAGTGCCAAAACCGTCGCCATACGGTCCGGTGCGCAACGACAGATCAAGACGACGGTCCGGTCCAGGCACATCACCGAGCATCGCCATCAACTCGTCGCCATCACGACCTTGCACGAGGGAACCATCGGCGCCCACACTCACATCAACCTGAGCGCGAAGTTCCACGGTGTCCAGCGAAACCACATCCACATCGGCGCCCAGACCTTGCGCGATAGCTGTCAGCCTGAGCAGAATCTCCCACTCCGCCAGTTCGCCTTCCGCCAGTTCCACCACGGGCGCCGACCAATTGGCCACGTTGCGGACGGCCAGTTGATACAGCGCAACGTCGTAGTGCGAACGGCTGAGCACTCGGGAGCCGGGCAGCAGCACATGAGCGTGACGGCTGGTCTCGTTGAGATAGATGTCCACACTCACCATCAGCTCCAACGTGTCCAACGCGTTGGCCAACTTTGTGCCGCCGGGTGTGGACAGCACCGGATTGCCAGCCACCGTGAACAACGCTCGAATCTGACCGTCGCCTGGTGTGGTGATCTCCTCTGCCAGCGTCACCACAGGAAACTCGCCGTATACCTCGGGGTGCGCTTTTACGCGACTGGTCCATCGGCCGAACTTCACACCGCGCCCCTTACCTCCTTTGCCGCGCATGTTGGCCGAACCGGTGGCAGGACTGGTGAACATGGCACCACCGGGTTCGTCCAAGTTGGCGGTGAGGATGTTGAGTACGTCCACCAACCAACTGGCCACCGTGCCGTGCTCCTGCAAACATGTACCTATACGTCCGTACACTGCCGCTCGCGGTGCGGCCGCCAGTTCATAAGCCAATCGCTTGATGGTGGCCGTGGGCACCGAACACCAACGCGATGCACTAGCGAGGTCCACCGTGGCCAACAACGACCGCAACTCGTCCATGCCATTCACCCACGGCGCCATCCGACCCAGATCCACTAGGCCGTCTTCCACCAGCACCGCAGCCATGGCCAACAACAACCAGGCATCGGTACCAGGACGGATTGGGATGTGCTCGTCGGCATGATCGGCGGTCTTGGTGCGCCGCGGATCCACCACCACTACACGCCCGCCCCGAGCCCGCAGCGCTTCCAATCGTCCGGGGAAATCAGGGGCGGTCATGAGCGATCCGTTTGACTCATACGGGTTGGCGCCGAACAGCATCAGATGATCTGTGCGATCGATGTCGGCCACCGGTATCGACAAGACAGTGCCAAACATCAAACCGGCTGACACCTGCTTGGGCATCTGATCCACCGTTGATGCCGAGAAGACGTTCTTGGTACGCAGCGCTTTGAGAAACGCCCCGTTGTAGAGCAACGCGTCGAGATTGTGGGCATTGGGGTTGCCCACATACGCACCAACTGCATCACGGCCGTGGGCATCATGTACCAGTCGGAGCCGACGGTCGATCTCGTCGAATGCTTCCTTCCACGACACCTCACGCCACACCTCACCTTCGCGAATCATGGGCACCCGAATACGATCCGGGTCGGCGTCGAGTTGTTTGATGGTGGAACCCTTGGGGCAGATGAACCCTTGCGAGAACACGTCGAGTCGATCGCCGCGAATACGCATCACCTCGTCGCCGCGCATGGTGATCTCCAGACCACACGTCGCTTCACACAGTGGGCAGGTCCGCATCACCGTGCGGGTTCCGTGTGGTGATTCGCTCTGATCCATTCCGGTCGCCGTGCTGTCATCGGTGAGAGTCATGCCGGAATGGTGGCAGTTCTGAGCGGTGATCACCACTCCCTGACAGGTAGCGTTGCCCTCGTGCACCACGATCCCGACATCAGCTGGTACCCGGTCCCCGAACACGATGAGCTTCCCGAGGATCTACAAAAGCTGTTCGCCAAAGCAGCGGCCAACCTCGGGTTT
>JANYHQ010000070.1 GCA_025358985.1 Acidimicrobiales bacterium | reverse complement strand
GGCACCTCGTGCAGGTCAACGTCCACCTTCCACAGGCCCAGATAGCCAATGGTGCGTTTACGGCGCTTGTCCGATTCCTCACTCATCTGACGGGCCGGAAGCAAACTGCGCAACTGCGCTAATGAGTGACGGGGCTACGGCGACCGAGAGAGATGCTCACCGGTTTGGAATGCCCCGGTCCTGGCGACGGCTTCACCATTGCAGCCGAGGCGATCCGGGCCAGTTCATCATCGGCATTGCCCCATACACATTCGGGATCGGGACCGTCGAGCGGTAATCCGGTGAAGAACTTGGCCGCCATACATCCACCCTGACACGAGTCGTAGCTGCCACAACTGGCACACGCCCCCGGGCTGGCGGGCTCGCGCAACGACGTGAACAGATCACTGGAATGCCAGATATGAGCAAAACCGCCCTGCTCACGGACGTTGCCCGCCTTGAACTCGTCATGCAACACAAACGGGCAGGCGTACACGCTGCCCACCGGATCAATGAGACACACAATGCGTCCCGCACCGCACAGGTTGAGACCGGGCAGGCTCTCACCCAGTGCTGACAGATGGAAGAACGAGTCTCCGGTGAGCACATGGGGCCGCTTCACCAACCACGCATACAATGCGCGCTGATCACCTTGGGACAGGTGCAGCTGATCCCAGGTATCGGCACCACGACCACTGGGGCGCAACCGGGTGAGACGCAACTCGGCGCCGTAGCGTGCGGCCAGCGCTTCGAATGCATCGAGTTGACTCACGTTGTGACGGGTCATCACCACACTGATCTTGAACGCACCAAACCCAGCATCATACAAATGCTCCATGGCCGTAATGGCCGTGTTGTACGACCCGTCGCCACGCACTGCATCGTTGGTGGCCGCATCGGCCCCATCGAGACTGATCTGTACATCGATGTAGTCAGAGCCAGCAATACGCTTGGCCACCGCGGCGTCGATACGACTGCCGTTGGTGGAGAACTTGACCCCCACACCACTGGCCACCGCATGGTCCACGATCTGGAAGAAATCCGGTCGGATGGTGGGCTCGCCTCCACCGATGTTGACGTAGAACACCTGCATCCGGGCCAGTTCGTCAATCACCGCCAAGCACTCATCGGTACTCAGCTCGCCCGGGTCACGTCGTCCCGATGAGGAGAGACAATGGATGCACGCCAGGTTGCAAGCGTACGTGAGTTCCCACGTGAGGCAGATAGGGGCATCGAGCCCACCTTTGAGTTGCTCCACCAATGCCATCAGGCCACCTCCAGCATGTCGGAACGTTCCAAAGAAGCCAGGGCCTCAACATATTTTTCGTAAGCCGCAGCCGGCACACCTGCTGCCGTCAGCGCCGCTTCGATCGACGGGTGATCACCCAGGGTGCGCACCACCTCCACCATCATGGGGCTCTTGAGGAACACCAGTTTGCGGTTGCCGTAGTGATAGGCCAAGGCGCCGAACGGCTCGGGTCGTAAAGCCACACTGGCATGCAGGCGATAGGCAGAGTGCAGATGGAGCGCCACGGTCCGCACCCTACCCCCCATGCCCACGGTTGCGGCTACTTGATGTTGAACGACAGCCTGGCCACCGCAGTGACGTCTTTGTCTATCGACGTCTCGTCCAAGCTGCCGCCCTCTTCATAGGTGGACGAGTCTTTGGGCGTCACCTGGATCACACCCATGCTGGCGTCGCGCAGGTCGCCAAGGGTGCGACCCGTGGCCTCCAGGATCTTGCGGGCCCGTTTGGTGGCGTCCTCGGTAGCCTCAGCTTGCATGGTGATCTTGAGGTCACCCAATTTGGTGAACAAGAACCGTGGCGCATTCACGGATAGAGCGATGTCTTGATTCACGAGATCGTTCAACGACAACGAAAGGTCCTTCATCTTCACCACGTCCGTGCCTCGTACCGCGAATGTCTGCGAGCTGGAATACCCCCGAATGGCGTTGGTGGCCACTCCCTCAGGGGTCTGGTCGTAAATCACGGACGTGGCCGACGGAGACAATTCCACTGCGTCACCCATGAACCCCTTGGACTCCAACCCCGTCAACACCAATGCCATCTGGCGTTTCAATTCGGCGTACGCCGTGGCCCGAGTGACACTGGTGGCCGTGACTCCGCCGGAAAGAAACGCTAAATCGGCCTTGATAGTGCGCTTGGCCGACCCCGTCACCGCCACCGTCTGATTCAGGGAGCGATTCTGCTTCCACGTGGTAGTCACGATGAGCCCGGTGACGATGAGGCACACGCCGGCGATGAGCGCCGTGAGCGGAGCGATGATCTTGTTCACACGCCTCAGACGTTGGTTGCCGCCATCGCAGTTCCCGAAGCTGCTACTCGGGCCTGGGTGGCCCTGGCACAGCCAAGGGAGGCACTATGGGCTGATGCACACCAAGGTTTGCGACATGCTCGGTATCGAGTTCCCCATTCTGGCGTTCAGCCATTGCCGTGACGTGGTGGCGGCGGTGTCCAAGGCCGGCGGTATGGGTGTTCTAGGCGTCACTGCCCATACCCCGGCCCAACTCGAAATCGACCTCGACTGGATCGAGCAGTACAACGGGGGCAAGCCATACGGCGTCGATGTCATCGTCCCGGCGAAGTACACCGGCTCCGATGAAGGCGGCCTGGATCGCGCCAAGCTGGCCACGCTCATCCCGGTGGAGCATCAGCAGTTCGTCAACGGTCTCCTGGAGCGATACGGCGTCCCTGCGCTGCCGGACGGCGAGGTGGCACCCACCGGCGAAGGCAGTTGGAGTCACAAGGGAGCGCAGCCACTGATCGACATCAGCTTGGCCCATCCCATCCGTCTCATCGCCAACGCCTTGGGCCCGGCGCCCGCCAGCCTGGTGGACCAAGCCCACGCCCAGGATGTGTTGGTGGCGGGACTGGTGGGTAAGCGCCAACATGCGGAGCGTCAGAAGAACGCAGGCGTCGACATCGTGATAGCGCAGGGCTACGAGGCGGGTGGCCATACCGGCGAGATCGCCACCATGGTGTTGGTACCCGAGATTGTCGATGCCATGGGCGACACACCAGTTCTGGCCGCTGGTGGAATTGGAAGGGGCCGCCAGATGGCTGCGGCCATGGCCCTCGGCGCCCAAGGGGTGTGGACCGGATCGGTGTGGCTCACCACGGAGGAGGCCGAAACGCATCCGGTGGTGAAGCAGAAGTTTCTGGCTGCCACGTCCAGTGACACGCTGCGTTCGCGAGCCTCCACCGGCAAGCCAGCGCGTCAGTTGCGGACGGCATGGACGGATGAGTGGGAGCGTGAAGACGGTCCTCAACCGCTCGGTATGCCCCTGCACGGCATGCTGATTGCCGAAGCTCAACGTCGTATTGCTCGGGGGGCCAATACGGCGGGATCGGGCGCCGCCCAATTGGTGAATTATTTCGTAGGTCAGATCGTGGGTTCCATGAACCAGGTGAAACCGGCGCGTCAGGTGGTGATGGAGATGGTGGAGGAGTACGTGGAGACCATGGATCGTCTCAACGCTCAGATGCAGGGCTAGTTGGGCCCATCGGGATGCGGTACGGCAACGATGTTCAGACCATCAATGCCCTCAAAGTAGCGGGGATTGCATGTGTACAGATCAAGTTGGTTGGACAGTGCGGTAGCGGCAATCATCGCATCGAAGGCACGAGCCGCAGGTTTGCGCCCAGCATTGCGCAGCGACGCTGCCACTCGACCAAAGGCGCGAGCTGCATCACTGTCGAAGGGCAAAGGGTCAAACGTGGCTTCCACCTCCTGCAGCAGCAATTGGCGTTTGGCCCGTTCCGTGGGGTCGTCGGTGGCCAAGGGTCCCACCGAGAGCTCGGCCAGGCTGATGGTGGTGATCACCGGGTGCTCAGGGATATCGCTGGCGCTCAAACGGTCGAGCAGGATGATGGTGCTGGTGTCGAGCACGCCCGTGTGGCGGTCGCCAATGGTTTTAGTCATAGGGTTTGATCAACGATGGCATCGACGTCACGCCGAAACGTTGCGGAGTCGATGGAGGGCAGCCGTTGGAAGCGTTCGATGACCGCCACTGCGCTGAGCGGCTGGCGTGACAGCGGTCGCAATTCAGCCACCGGCGTACCGTCGCGCGTGACGGTGACCCGTTCGCCAGCCATGACCCGTTCGATGACGTCACCGCCATGGTTGCGGAGTTCTCTGATGGTCGCTTCACCCATGGGATGAGTGTATCACCCGTGATACACCCGTTGTCAGTCGCCCCGGCGGGTCTTGGCCGCCACCACCAGTTCCAAGAATCGTTCCGGCCCCAACCCCTGAGGCGCACCGGTCACCTTGGGCCATATCCGGTTGGCCAGATCGTCGGCCATGGTGGTCCTGGTGGCTCCCAGGTCATGACGTCGGGCCAGGAAGTGGCGTAACACCACCACGTCCTGTCCGGTAACCGCCGAGACATCCCAATGGGCGATGACCGCCATGTCCACGGGCACCAACGGCGCCGCAATGTCTATACGGATGCCAGCTGGTATTGCCATGCCCGGTATGGCCATGCCCGGCGCCGCCGGACCCGAGAAACGCACCGGTAGCTTCACCGGCCTCACCACCACCGTGCCTGCGGCCATGTCGCCCAAGCGTTGATGACGTTTGCTGACCAGGATGGTGATAATCCCCACCAGGGGCACGAAACCGGGAAGGATGTCGATGAGCCGCAGAAAGTTGCGGATTGCACTGGCCACCAACGTCACCGGCCCCCCCGCCAGAGTACGTACCTGGAGACCCATCACACGCTTGCCCGGGCTGCGGCCGTCATCGAGCACTTCGAACAGGGTGGGGTAGAGGAACACGATGGCGAACACCAACAGAATGCCGAATGCAATCAGCAGCGGCCCGGCCCCGGCCAGTATCCCCATAGCGAAGAGGAGCCCAAGAATGGCGGCGCCCTGGATGAGTACGTCGAGTAGGGCGGCGGTGTAGCGCGACGCCACCCCGGCCAGGGTCAACTCCAGCACTACCCCCTCCGGCGTGACGATGGACATCCGATCATCAAGTTCCACGAGGTGAAGCTATGCGATCAAGGCTGGGACGTATGGCTCCTACGATGACCACCTGATGGCCAACCTCGACCGATTCGTAGCGGACCGCCAGCCCACGTGGTCCACGCTCTCCGAACTGGTGCGACGAGCCGGTAAGCGCCCGGATCGGTTGGGCGAGCAAGATCTTCGCGAACTGGGCCGTACCTATCGATCGGCAGCGGCCGATCTGGCCACGGCGCGACGCCGCTTTCCGGGCGACCCGGTGGTGGTGAGGCTGGAAGCACTGGTGGGTGCCGGGCGGGGACTCGTGCATCGCGATGCCGGACGCTCGTTCACCCTGCGCTCGTTCGTCACCCGGGACTACTGGCGACTGGTGGCCGAGCGTCCCGCCCTCATCGGACTGGGCTGGATGTTCACCGCCGTCCCCGCCGTGCTGATGTTCATATGGTGCCTGCGCGATCCGGCCCGGGCGGCATCGCTGCTCCCCAAGCAGTACGTGGGCGGTGGACGCACCAGCTACAACGATCTGGGACTGTCGGGCGGCGAACAGACTGCTATGGCCACATACATTTTCACCAACAACATCCGGGTCAGCTTCTTGGCGTTTGCTTCGGGCATCACCGCCGGTATCGGCACTGCCTATCTGCTGATTTTCAATGGTTTGCTGCTTGGCGGTGTGGCCGGGCTGGCCACCCGATCTGGCCACGGCGACACCGTGTTCACGCTGATCGTGGCCCATGGGGTTCTGGAACTGTCCATTATCGTGGTGGCGGCGGCGGCCGGCATGCGTATTGGTTGGGCGGTGGTGGACCCCGGCCTCGAGCCCCGCTCCAAGGCGCTGGTGAAGCAGGCCCGCAGTGCCGTGCTCATAGTGATCGGCACCATTCCGTGGTTCGTACTGGCGGGGCTGGTGGAGGGATTTGTGACCCCTGCCGGATTTGGCCCGGTGGTGGCTGGCATCGTGGGCGTGTCGTTGGGATCGTTGTACTGGGGCCTGGTGCTGTGGCGAGGGCGCAGGCGCGCTTCGGGTTATCGAGTGTTCCAAGTGGGTCGAAAGGGGAGAAGTACTCGCTGAGCGGGACTTTCTACCCTCTCGAGCTAGACGCGGGCCATGCGCTTGGTTCGTACATAGGCCTCTACACAGGCGGCCGTCAGGCGGTTGGGTGCTGCGGTCACCACGATGGCCCCGGCTCGGCGCAGTTCGGCCACGACTCGATCGCGATCACGCAGCATGTCGGCGGCCACGGTGGCGCGGGCCGCCGACACTGGGTCTCCAGCAATTGGTTGATCACTAAGCGCGCGTAGTTCAGGATCATCGACGCTGGCCACCACCACCGCGTGACGACGGGTGAGTACGGGCACTGCATCGATCAGCGGACGAGCCGCCGAAGGCTCCACGAGGTCGGTGAGTACCAGCACCAACGAACGTTTTCCACCCGCAACGCGCTGGAACGCCGCCTCGAAATCAGAATCCACCAGAACTGGCTCCAGGTCCACACAGCCGTCGATGACTCCACGCGATCCCTTACGGCCAGGAGGTACCACCCGGCGAACCGTGTCCGAGAACGCCACCAGTCCACATCGGTCACCAAGCTCATCGGCGATGAGGGCAATGGTGACCACGGCATCGAACACCAGATCCAAACGCGTGGCATCACCGATGGGCGACGCCATGAGGCGCCCGGTATCCACGCAGCAGATGACGTCACGATCTTGTTCGATGCGATAGTTGTTGCTCATTGGCTGACCGGTGCGAGCGGTGGCCCGCCAGTTGATCTGCCGAAAATCGTCATCGGGGCGGTACTCCCGAACGGACTCGAACTCGGTACCCAACCCCAATGGTCCACGGATCAATTGGCCCGGATCGCTGAACCCGCCGCGCCGCATGGACTCCACCAACCGCCACGCCGCGGGCAGGTCGGGATAGACCGTGAACTCCTGATCGTCACCCGGTCGGTGTAGCCAGCGTCCCAATCCCAATGGCCCATCGGCAGCTACCGCCAGAGCCGGCAACACATGGCGGCCGCGACGTAGGGCTCGGGCTTGGGCGTGCAACTCGTACGTATCGCTGACGGCCGGTGTCATGTGCAGATCAGGAGGAAGGGGCTGACGAAGGCGCACCGTTGCACCCGTGCCGTCAACATGAGCCACCAACTCCACCGGCACACCACGGGCCAACGTGTGCGGGAACTCCCGTCGTACCAACAACGGGCGACGGGCCAATTGCACATCAACGGCCACTGCCGCCATGAGGGCTGCCGCTACGGCCAACACCACTACGGGCGGCACGAACAACGCCAGCACCGCACACAGCACAAGACCGACGGCAGTACGACGAGTGACACTCACCTCCGTCAACGACGCTTCATCGCGGCACAGGGACCGATGACACTGCCGCCTGGACCGCGGTAGCGGCGTCGTAACGGTCCAACTCGGCTTCGGGTCGCAGCACCAGACGATGGGCCAGTACCGGCACCGCCATGGCTGCGACATCGTCGGGGATCACAAAATCGCGTCCACTGAGCCGGGCCAGGCCACGCGAACCGGCCAGAAGATGCACTCCGCCGCGCGGGCTCGCTCCCAGCGACACCGCCGGCAACGAGCGGGTGGCCCGCACGATGGCCGCCACATAGGCCACCAACTGGTCGTGAACAACCGTGGCATCAATAAGCGCGCGTAGCTCAGAAATCTCCTGCGCGCTTACTACTGGTTGAACATCAGCCAGTGTGGCCGATGCAATACCCGAGCGACGCAATTGAAGCAACGCCACCTCTTCGGCATCAGTGGGGTAGGGAATGCGAACTTTCACGAGGAAACGATCCAGTTGGGCCTCGGGCAAAGGATACGTGCCCTCGTATTCAATGGGGTTCTGGGTGGCCACCACCAGGAACGGCGACGGCAACGGATGGGTGACCCCATCCACACTCACCTGCGCCTCGCCCATGGCCTCCAGCAACGCTGCTTGCGTCTTGGGCGGAGTGCGGTTTATTTCATCGGCCAGCACCACGTTGGTGAACAACGGCCCCGGTCGAAACGCCAAACCACTCCCCAGTTGACCACCCTGCAAGGCCACGGTACCCGTGAGGTCCGACGGCAACATGTCCGGGGTGAACTGCACGCGGCGAAAGCCCAGCCCCAATGCCCGAGCGGTGGCATTGGCCATGAGGGTCTTGGCGGTACCTGGCACTCCTTCGAGCAGCGCATGCCCGCCCGTGCCCAAGGCAATGAGGATGAGATCAATGGCCTGATGTTGGCCAACCACGACCTTGGCCACCTCGGCCCCCAGTCGCGCTCGTAATTGCTTCATCGTTGCCTTTCCTCTCGGGCCCCAACCGGTACAGCCGGACTCGTGTCTGCTCCATCGGTGCTGCCGTCCGTACGGGTACGCCGGCGCGATCTGGCCAGGGTCACCGCGAGTGCGTCAACGTACTCGCGGCGTGCTGGTGACAGGTCCCGCACGGCAGATTCGGTGGGCCCGTTACGTCGACCCCGCGACACCATCCACGCCAACGCCGCACACAGCAAGAGACCCAGGCACCACCGCCAGCGCGCCGGCAGGCCAGACACGCCACCACGCTGGCCGTATCCGTGCGGTTGCTCAGCAAATACGGCGGGCCGGTTGGCAATCAGCGACAGAGCAAAGGCGGCATCGTCGCGCTCACCCAACAACCGGTTTTGCAGCACTGCGGTATTGGCCAGCACCACCATCGTGCCTCCAGCGTCGCCCACACTCAGCCTCACTGCCACTGGCACATCCGCCACCCGGGCCACCACCACCGCATCTTGGGGAACGGTATCGGCGTCGAATCCCACGCCACCGGTATGCACAATGGAACGCGCCCCTCCGCCTTGTTCGGCCGCTACCACCGCAACGTTGGTGTCGGTGGATGCCGACTCCAAGCTGATGTCGGCCACCCGGTTGATCCAACTCGTGCCACTGATACCCCCAGCCACCATCCGTCCACCGTCATCAAGAAAACGTCGCACCGCAAACACTTCGGAGTCGTCGAGCACGTCAACATCAAGCAACAGCAATGTGGAACCGGGACTCACCGGGGTTCCTTCGGAAAATCCGACTCGGCGCTGGGTCACGGTGCCGCCTGCATCGCGGATCAACGACGCATATGCCGCCGCCCCTCCTGGAGTGGTGGCAAACGACGATGACGACGGCCCTGACGGCGACCCACCGCCGATAGTGGTCTGCACTACTTGGGTGGACAGGGCCACCACCGCCACGAGCGCGGCAACGCTGATCAACAATTGTCGCCACGGTGGTTGACGGTTCAGCCAAACCTTCAACGCGCTCATGATCGGTCCCCACTGAGCACGTCACGCCATTCCGTGCGCGTACGTTCGTCGTCAGCCTCAGTGGCCGGGTCACCGCCATAGATGACCTCGTCGAAACGGTCAGCCAACGACTCAAACGATTCAGAACTCAACTGGCGACGGACATCACCATTAGTACGTCCCAAGCTGGGCGTAATTCGTCCCGCTCGTTCCAACCGGATGAGGCCGGCCTTGAACCGCAATCGCAACGCCAATTCGTGATCCCCGGCGGTGACGGCACGATCGGCAGCTGCGTCCAGCGTTGCCGGGTCCACCTCTGGCCCGGCTTCGAGTAGCCGACGGTCCTGATGGGACTGAATACGACCTCGACCGACGTATGTTGCGGACGCCACCACCGCAACCAGAGCAATCACGGCCACCACCGCTACCAGCCACCCCATCCGCTGGAAAGGCCGAAAGATAGGACCAGCGATGTCGTTGATCTTCTCGCCGATCCACGTGATGGGTCGACGTAACGGTTGCGGACTCCTCTCGGGTTGAAAGCGGCGTTGGGCCAGTATTCGTCGAGCCAACTGTCGAGCGGCATCGGGGCTCACATCCGTCTGTATACGTATCACTGCGACGTCCCCCGTTGGCGGGCCAGGGCGGCATGGTCGAACGCCTCGCGACGTACGCGCAGGTCCAAGTAGAGGACCAACGCCGCCGCCGCTGGGAATGGCGCCACCGCAGCTGACGCGAACGTCCCCCCGATGGCTGACCAAACGAAACGGAAGTCCCCGTTCTCTCCGCCGAGCCCCGCCAATATCGACTCAATGGTGAATCCCAGCACCGTGGTCAACAGTTGCACCACCAGGGTGGCCACCACGAACACCAACAAACAACGACGCCATTGGCCCCTCGACAGCACAAAGGCCCGACCCAATGCTCGTAGCGGCCCATCGCCTTCCACCAACAAAGCGCTGGCACCAGGCACCAGCGACACTGCCAGCCACACCACCATGGCCGCCACCATCAGCGCGCCTACGATGCCAGCAACGCCCAGATGATGGCGCCCAGAAATACGAGCCAGCCCCACGCCCACACCCACCGGTACCGCCATCACCATCAGCGAAATGATGAAATAGCCGATCAGTGCCGGGAGTCGTTTCAGCCCTCTCCCCAGCGCCCGCCGCCGTCCCCGTTCGGGATCCTCAGTCCGCTCCAGCAGCACATCGACTGCCACCAGCACCACTATGGCAGTCACGATAAGCGCGCTGAACTGCAGCACTGCGGCACCGGCCACCCGCTCCCAGAT
>JANYHQ010000721.1 GCA_025358985.1 Acidimicrobiales bacterium | reverse complement strand
GTTCTTCAACGTCTACGGACCCCGCCAGATGGCTGGACACGCGTACGCCGCGGTGGTCCCCGCCTTCCTGCGGGCTGCACTACGGGCCGAAGCGTTGCCCATGCATGGCGATGGCACCCAAACCCGGGATTTCACGGCCGTAGGCACTGTGGCTGATGTCATCACCGATGCCATCGTTCGTAAGGTGTCTAGCCCGGCTGCTGTGAATCTCGCCTTCGGGTCTCGCCATTCCCTCAACGATCTGGTGTCGATGCTGGCCGACCAACTAGGAACCACGCTCACCACCGAAATGCTGCCCGTGCGGGTTGGTGATGTTCCCCATTCCCAAGCGGCCAACGATCGATTACGCGCGTTGTTTCCTGATGTCACCCCGGTGGCCCTCCACGAGGGTTTGGCCAAAACCGTGGCATGGGCTCAGGCCGAACCGGATTTCGTCAGCTAAGCGGCGTCGGTTCCACATTGGCGGGAAGACCGAGGGACTTACAAACACTGGCCCATTCGGCGTAAACGGCGGCGTCTGGAGTACCTCGTCGATGGGCCAACAGTCTCTCGCTGAGGCCAGTGCTGAGCGCCACTCGGTCCACGGCCAGCTTGACGTACTGTTCGGCGATGGCCAGCGGCAGGGGGCGACCGATTTCGCTGGCATTGGCCCGCAATCCCTTAATGAATGATGTTCGGCCGCGCCGGATCTTGCGCCATGACGGTGCCCCCTCTCGATATCCAAGCAGCACCTCTTCGGTGTTGCCCAGACGAAGTTGGCGATGGGCCCGCAAGAGCAACTCTTGGTCCTCGCACAGCCAAAAGTCGCGGTATCCAACGGCCGCCAACTTCTCCGTCCGAGCCAACCACGTGGGGTGGGGCATGTAGAATCCTGCCCAAGGCGATGCGCAAATGTCTTCATGGCTGGTGGGTGAGCGCCGAATTCCGCGAGGTCGATAGTCATCATCGATCACCACAATGGCGGAACCAATGATGTCGAGTTGGCGCCGTTCGAGCGCCTCCAATTGGAGCTCGAAGCGCCGAGGGAACGCCACGTCGTCGGCATCCATGCGTGCCACGAACTCGCCCCGGGCCAATGCCAAGAGTTGGTTGAGACGCGTCGGTAGACCCTGGTTCCCCCCGCCCTCGATGATCGACAAACGGTCATCATCAAAACGCCGTAGCAGCCGCTCCGTAGCGTCCGTGGACCCATCGTCAACGACCAACAATTCCAGTTGGGTATGGGTCTGGCGGAGAATGGACCCGACCGCAGCCTCTATGGTGCGTTCGGCGTTGTAGGCAGGGAGAATGACACTGATCATGGCGGTGGTCATGGCGGTGTCCCATCTTTACAGCTGTCAGTTTCCTGAGGCATACGCCGGGTGGTACCTCCACCGCTGACTGTTAAGGTGCCGTCACGGAGGGTGAACGATGAAGTCACAGCTGACCCCACATTCACGGAAGAGTCTCATCCTGTCGTCACTGGGCGTGGTCATTTTGGCCAGCACCGGGATGGGGGTAGCGGCTGCCACTCGTCGCGCCGCTAGGAAGTCAGTCCCTGCGCCATCCTCCCAAATCGCATTCTCGGCGCCATCGTTCACAACCAGCGAAGCGGGCCCAACATCGGTCGACGTGGTGTTGAGTAGGCCAGCGCCCACCGGCGTGACATTCACCGTTCGTCTCACGGCCGGCACCGCATCCACCACCGCTGGCGCATTCCCAGCCGACGTGGGGGCAGTTGACGTTTCGGTAAACGTGGCGGCCGGAGCCCGGAGGGTTGTGGTGGCCATACCCGTCACCAATGACACCCTGGCCGAACCGGACGAGACCCTCACACTCACGCTTACCGAAGTCAGAAACGCCTCCGTCGCCTCGGGACGAGCATCATCCACGCTCACCATCGTCGATGACGATCGCAAGGCTCTCGCTGACGTGCGGGCCGCAGGCGCAAAGGGAGACGGGGTTACCGATGACACGGCCGCCATCCAGCGCGCGGTGGACACGGTGGCCAAGGCAGGTGGCGGTGTGGTGGTGTTCCCCGCTGGCACGTACGCGGTCCGGTCAGTATCGATCAAGCCAGGAATCACGTATCAGGGCTACGACGGTGCCACCATCCTGCGACCACCGAACCAGGACAAGTGGACCCGGACGTTCACCACGGAAAACGCTCCATACGAAGGTGACGTTGACTCTGCTCCGCTCGTGGTGCGCGGCCTCATCTTCGACGGTAACTCGGCGGCCCAGGGTGCTTACAAGGGCTACGAGAAGGA
>JANYHQ010000120.1 GCA_025358985.1 Acidimicrobiales bacterium | reverse complement strand
GGATCGACGGTGAACGTCAGAGTCACGGCCTGGTCCGTCGGATTCACGTCCATCTCGTCGTCGCCGCCGTTCAAACCCGAATCGTAATCCCAGAGCTCGATCTGCACGATGGACGCGGCCGTGTCATCGACTGACTTTGTGAACGTCCAATTCGGGCGCAGATCGTCGCCCGTTTGTTGCGGGCTCGACTCGAAGCCGTTCGCACCGATCTTCACTTTGGCGAAATAGTCGCCATCGCTGCCCGTGTCCGGGTTTTCCACCTGTAACACGCGCGAGATCCGCACAGACAACGACACCTGACCTGCGTTCGCCCTCGACGCAACCAGCGGGACCTGCAGCGCCAGAAGACCAGCCACAGCAGCCCAACGGACAACCCGACGTCGAGACATTGGATCCTCACTGTCCCGACCAGTCCGATAGCAGGCGACCTCGCCACAATGAGCGGTCGGGAGGGCCCTGTCAATTCGAACCATCGGTAGCGGAACGCAGCAACAGCGCTCGAAGGACTACATCAACGTTGAAAACAGCCGTTTACTCGCAGCGTGGCCGACCCTCGTGGGAGTGGTGCGCAACAAGATCTTGCTCAACGGGCTGCGCTCGCATGGCTCGGGCGTCGGCGTCTATCAGCTAACGGTGCGCAACGTTGGCGCCGCGTCGAACTCGGGAACGACGACCGTCACCGATGTCCTCCCGGGAGGGCTCACGCCGCGCGATGCCGGCGGCGGTGGCTTCGCCTGCAGCGTCACGGTGCAGGGCGTGACGTGCACCCACGACCGTCGGCGACGCGTCCGTGAACAACGCTATTCGGCTGCAGCTTGGACGAGAAGTTGCAGGTACGACAAGATCCGCAGTTGACGCCGACTCGGCGACTTGAACCAGGAGTTTCGCGTGCACACATCGTTGGCGATCGACGAAACGGACGACGAACGTCAGTGCGGAACGGCGTCGGGTCCAAAGATCGCTTCACCCACCGGACAACACGATGGCCGGCACCTCGTGAGCGTCGCCGAGCTGATTGCTGACCATCTGCGCCAGGCGACCGAAGCCGGGGGTCAGACGGCCAAGACCACGAGCTCCTACGAGAGCTTCGCCCGGAAATGGGTGGTGCCCCGCATAGGCGAGCGACTGATTGGGTCCGTTCGCATTCAGGACATCGAGGACATCATGGACGCAATGGTGCTCGCCCGACGAGCGCCGTCGTCGATAACCCACGTCAAGGCGCTTCTCCGGGGATCGTTCGAGCGTGCGCGCCAACTCGGCCTCATCGACGTCTCCCCGATGAGGGTCCTCGACGGGCGCGCCGGCGCGCTCGCTCCTACGCGTAGCCCAGAGCAAGCGCAGCCGGGGGTCAATGACCGTCTGGTCGCCGCGCTGTTCGGCGCGGCGCGGCACCATCCGATGACCGACCTCGCGTTACGACTGACCGTTGCGCTGCGTCTGCCCAGAGGTGAGCTGGTCCGGCTCCAATGGTCGTCGGTCGAGCTGACTGTTCGGGCGTCGCACATGGGCGGAACAGCCGCGGAACGGTTGAAACTGCCCAGCGCAGCTATTGGCTCGGTCGCCCTCGACCCGACCACTTCCGGGCTGCTGCGAGACATCCACGCCGAACGCCAGGAACCTGGTCCGTGGATCATCTCCTCGGACGGAGGGCTGACGCCTTGGACCGCGGGCCATCTCTCGAACCGGTGGGCCCTGGTTCGGTCCCGGGTTTCCAACGCCGAGACGGTTCGACTGGGTGATCTCAGACGACTCGGAGCGGGGCCGAAGATCGCGCACCTCCAGGCAACGTCCAAACCAACCCCGGCGCAGCGCCACGAGCACTGCCCGACATGCCTACGACCCTTCGACACACAGCGCAGCGACCTGGGCCAAGAATCGAGCCGCGCTTCGACAGCCGAACTCCGTCGATACCTCACCCACCGTGAGGACGCGGTCGCCTTGCTCGCTGCCCGCGGACTGAAGAACAGCGCGATAGCGGCGCAGCTGTTCGTCAGCGAGAAGGCGGCGGCACTAGAGGTCGTCCACCGCCGCCTC
>JANYHQ010000620.1 GCA_025358985.1 Acidimicrobiales bacterium | reverse complement strand
TCGGCCAACCCGGCGAGGAGCAGGATGTCGTAGAGGTCATGGACGCGGGCGTTGGTGCCTGCTGCCTGTACTTCGGTGCAGGCGTGGAGCTTCTGGGCGATTTGATAGTGCATGCCGAGGACGGTGACTTCGCCGATCGGGCCGAGTTGGACACGGTTCAGGTCTACGGCGTTGGTGATCCGCTCCAACAGTTCAAATGAGTCGGCTTCGGCGCGTCCGAGTTCAAAATCGAGGCTGGCGAATGGTTTCTCCCGGTAAGCGAGCTTGATCTTGCATCTCTGCGGTAGCGGGGTGATGGCGGCTCTCGTGATCTCGGTTCGATCCGTGAGTCGCCCGGCGAAGCCCTCCCATCCCGTGTGAAGACGGACAGCGATCTCGCCGAACGCCTCCTCGAACGAAACGTTCACCAGCGCGTCCACATCACGAGAGGCACGAGCTGCGACCCCGAAACGCATTTCCATACTGGCCCCACCTTTGAAGGCCAGCCGTGGCTGATCGTTGTGATCGAGACTGTCGAGGATCGTTGCGAGGACCGAGACGGCGACGGCGACGGCGACGTCGTCCCGCCGTGGCTTGAACCGCAGCGTCGTCGCGAGACCAGACGCTGATGAGACGTTCGAGATGGGCCAGGTTGCCTGACCGTCGTTCTGTCATGACGCCGATCGCTTCCCGGTCGGATTGGTGCGGTGATCGAGGGCAGCGAGAAGTTGAAGGGCGCGGTGTTGGCCGATCAGCTCGCGCGCTTGAGCGCGTCGAATGGCTTGCTCGATCATGTCGCCGGCGACTCCCCATTCGATCGACTGTTGAATGGCCAACCCCGGTGACACGACCGGTACACCGTGAGCTTCGTCGCGGACGGCGTCCGAAACCGATACTTGGTGCACCTGGTAAAGATCCCCGCCTGCCCTTCGGGGGCGATATTCAGGAGGTACGGCGAGGTGGATTTTGCGGGGGTTGACGTCGGCGAGATCCCACAGGAGCAGGGCGGATTCGCCAGCGATCACAGCACGACGCTGAGCCCACAACACGGCCTCCATCAGCTCGGTGTACTGGTTGAAAGGCACCGCCGCGATTCGATACACCCCTTGCGCTCGCCGCTCAAGTACCCCAGTCGCGGCCATCCGCCGCACCTGGTCATCACCAACGCGGACCGTTGCTGCTTGAGCGACGCTGAACAGCCCGTGCTGATCGGCGGCGACCTCAAGAAGCCGGACCAAGGCACCAGACATGACAAAACCGTAGCCGATATGCCACGGTTTTGCAACGAACACGATCGACCAGAAACACAACTAGTTCGGTAAGGTAGCGATGGCGCGTCAATCTGACTCGGAGTCGATCGCCGGCGTTTCGACCGAAGGGTTCGGTCGGCGATGGTGATGGGCGGGCCATCAATGACAGTGTTGAACAGGTGGCTGACACCGGAAGGTTCGCCGCAGCGGCTGTTCATCGTTGGTGCAGGTCTTTCGCGAGCGGCGCAGCCCTCGATGCCGTTGGTAGTCGATCTTGTGTCGAAGGTGCTTTCGGCCGCCAGCGTCGAGGCGCTGCCGACGTCGGACCTCGAGAGTGCACTGGCCTATTGGGCGCAGGACCACCCGTTCGATCGTGCTCATGAGCCGTACGAACGACGCTGATCCTTGCTTAGACCTCCTTCGCCGATGCAGCAAGATCGCGTGTGGTGGGCGGAGCCGCTGTCGTCGTGTCGACGGCTGTGGACGTGGGAACGGCTGTCGTCGCTTCGGCTGTCGTGCGTTCAGGAGCGGCGGATGTCGTCGTTCCGGTCGAGGCCTCGGATAGCGGCTTCTTACGTGTGGCTGCACTGATGATGACGAAAACCACGCCGACTCCAAACCGCCCGCGCGATCAGCGTGCGATGTGGAAGGCGAGACCGCGTGACCCGGAGTTGTGCACCCGCTTCGACCATCCGAACACATCGTGGAGGCGAACGGGATCGAACCGTCGATCTCCTTCTTGCAACGTACACTTACTATCGTCCGGGACGTGCTCGGGCGTGTCTGGTCGTGCCTTCGTGAGCGGTCTTATTCGGTGCATTTCCGCATCTCAGTAGGGGCTCAACCGTCCGGGGAGCACTCGTAGGTACGCATACGTATTGTCTAGTACGCAGTCGTTCGAGAATTGAGGAAAACGCCAAATGGCTACGTTTGCGGCTAACGTCCCAGCGGCTGTTTTGACATCCTGCCCGTCAGATAACGCATCGCCGGGGCCACGTCGCGTTCGGACGTCCGCTGCCCCATTCAGGAATCCCGTTGCGATTTCTTCGAATTCTGGTCAGACTGAATCTCATGCCCAAGACAGCACCCCACTTCGACGTCGACCCGGTGATCATGGCTTCCCACGATGCCCCCGGCATCGCCAGTCTTCGCGTCGCGCTCGAAGGTGGCGGGGTTGCATCGACCCTCCGCCTCGTCTCGCCGAACGGGTCGGCAGTCGAACTTCCTGGCACCGTCCAACAGCTCCTCTTGCAGATTGTCCGCGAGCTTGGAGACGGCAACGCCGTCACTGTTCTTCCCGTACACGCAGAACTCACCACGCAGGAGGCCGCCGATCTCCTGAACGTGTCGCGTCCGTACCTGATCGGACTGGTCGACGATCATCGCCTCCCCTGCTCACGCACCGCCGGCAAGCACCGTCGACTACGACTCGCCGATGTTCTGGCCTTCAAACACGAGCGCGACATTGAGCGCCGCGCCGCCCTCGACGAAATGAGCGCAGAAG